>DFBW01000108.1:0-7983 GCA_002366775.1 Roseovarius sp. UBA3070
TAGATCAATACACCGGCAAAATCCTGGCGGACGTGGGGTATGCTGATTATTCCTGGTTCGGCAAGGCCATGGCCGTCGGCATCGCATTGCATATGGGCACGCTGGGCCTGTGGAGCGTATTGGCCAATACTCTTGTCTGCCTTTCGGTCCTGTTCTTGTGCATCAGTTCGTTGGTCCTGTGGTGGAAACGCCGACCCGCAGGCTCATCCCGTTTGGCAGCACCTCCCTTCCCGAAGGAACTACCACTTTGGCAAGGGGCTGCCCTCGTGGGCCTTGGCGTCTCCATGGCTTTCCCCTTGGCGGGGCTTGCTTTGCTAAGCGTGCTGGCAATCGACACTTTGATCTTGTCGCGCCTGCCCGCCCTGCGCCGCGTTCTGACCTAAGGCACCAAGCTCTCCACCCCCGCTCGCGTGGCGGACGGGGGTGGGTGGGTGGGACGTCCGCCACGCGAGCGGCCCACCCTTCACATTTTTCCCACTCATCAACCTTTAACCTCCCTCACCCCTCCGCTACGGTCCGCCAAACGACCCTATCGGAGCAAACATCCCGTGACCGAAATCATTCTGGTGCGCCATGGGCAGGCCAACAGCCGTGCCAAAGACGAAGCAAGCTATGATAAGCTATCTGATCTGGGCCATCAGCAGGCGGCCTGGCTGGGGGCGCATATGGCTGACACAAATCCACATTTCGACCGGGTGATCACCGGTACCCTGCACCGGCAAGCTGACACTGCGCGCTCAATGGGTTACACGATCACCCAGCAGGATGCCCGCCTCGACGAGCTCAACTACTTTGACATCGCACAGGCCATGGAAACCCAGCTTGGCATCCCATTCCCATCCAGCCCTGCGGCCTATGCCAGCCATCTGCCACAGCTTTTGGACAATTGGGAACGCGACCAAATCAATGACATCCCCGAATTATTCGCGTCATTTTCCACCCGCGTCCGCGATATGCTTGACGCGCTTTGCAATTTGGACGGTCGCATCCTCGTGGTCACTTCGGGCGGTGTGATTGGCATGATCATGCGCCATACCCTGCAACTGGAAAATGCGGGCACAGCCCGGATGATGCTGCAGATTATGAACAGCTCCATGCATCGGCTGGAATATGTGCACGATCAGCTGATGATTGGCACGTTCAACGCCACGCCACACCTTGATACACCTGATCGTTCCCACGCCCGCACCCACGTCTGACGAAAGGCCGCGAAAATGAAATTTTACTGCGCGCCAAACACGATATCCATAGCGACGGCCATCACTCTGGAAGAGACGGGATTGGACTACGAGCCTGTGAAACTCAACTTTGTTTCCGGCGATCAGACCAAACCTGCTTATCATGCGATCAACCCCAAAGGCCGGGTGCCCGCATTGGTAACTGATCAAGGTATCCTGACCGAAACAGGCGCAATTCTGGAATATCTTGCCACGCTTTCGCCAAAGCTGAACCTAGTCCCCCAAAACCCGTGGGACGCCGCTCAGATGCGTGCGGTGCTGTACTACATCGCCTCCACCTTCCATGTGAATCACGCCCATAGAAAGCGCGGATATCGTTGGGCCGATCACGAAAGCTCGTGCAAAGATATGACCGCAAAGGTGCCCGAAACCATGGGCCAGTCCTGCGCTTACATTGAAGAGAACTGCGCATTGAGCCCCTTTGTCATGGGCGCGCATATGACATTGGCCGATCCCTGGCTGTTCACCATTTGCACATGGCTTGAGGGCGATGGCGTTGATATCAAGACCTTCCCGAAGCTTTCTGCATTTTATGACATGATGAATACCCGCCCATCCGTTGGTGCCGTGCACGCCATGGGCCTGATCACTTAGGAATATCTGATGACACATCTCTGGGTCCGGGCCGAACAACGCCCCAACGAAGAACGCGTGGGCGTGACACCCGACGGCGTGCGGGCACTGATTCAAGCAGGCATCACCGTGACGGTTGAACACAGCTCAACCCGCGCCATTGCAATTGATGGCTACGGCGATGCCGGTGCCTTGATCGCACCTGAAAACAGCTGGCCCGATGCCCCGGCTGACGCCATCATTTTCGGCCTGAAGGAACTGCCCGAAGACGCCACCGCCTTGCCGCATCGCCACATCATGTTTGGTCACGCCTATAAAGGCCAGCATTCCGGGCGCGCCTTGCTGGAGCGCTTCAAGGCCGGCAATGGCACGCTCTATGATCTGGAGTATCTGGTTGATCCAGATGGCCGCCGCGTCGCCGCTTTTGGCTATTGGGCGGGCTATGCCGGGGCGGCGGTGTCGCTCAAGGCATGGGCGGCTCAGCAACACGGTGGTATCTGCCCGCCGGTTTCAACCTATTCAGGCAAGGAGGCCCTGCTGGCCGATCTGCGCGCCGATCTGGGCGGGGCAACTCCGCCCAGCGCCATTGTCATCGGCGCATTGGGCCGGGTGGGCGCGGGGGCGGGCGATCTGTGCACCGCCATGGGCATCACCCCAACCAAATGGGATATGGCTGAAACTGCATCAGGTGGGCCTTTCCCTGAAATTCTGGCGCATGATATGTTCATCAACTGCATCTTTGCACGCCCCGGCACGCCGGTTTTTGTGCCCGCGTCGGCCCTAAACGCCCCACGCCAACTGAGCGTCATCGGCGATGTTGCCTGTGATCCCGACAGTGATTATAATCCGGTGCCCGTCTACTCTGAGGCAACAACATGGGAGGCCCCCGTCACGCGTGTGCATGACACCCCCCCGATGGACGTGATGGCCATCGACAACCTGCCGTCGCTGTTGCCAGTAGAATCCTCGCATGACTTTGCTCAACAGCTTTTGCCATCTCTCCTCACCCTTGGTGATCTGAACTCAGGCGTCTGGGGACGTGCCGCCACGACATTTCAAACCCATATGAAAGAGATCTGACGTGCACGTCTGCCCGGCCAACAGGCCGCAGGCCTTGGGCCACCAAAGACACATCGGGTCTGTCATTGCCTTCAAACCTGATGTTCCTGGCCACTGTTACACTTTGGCTGATCTATGGGTTGATGATCTGCGACTGGCCGTTGATACTTGCCAATATCTGCGCTGTGATTGCAGCGCTCATCATCGCCGCGGCAAAGCTGCGCTATAAATTGTAGGGATCAGACATGACAATCCATTGGTGCGGAACCGGCCTGTCGGCCATCCCCGGGCTTCGCCGCCTGATTGAAGCGGGCCATGATGTGACCGTCTGGAACCGGACAGTGGCCAAGGCGCAAGAGGCCGTTGGTGATCTGACTGACCGCATTCATGCCTTCGATTTTGATACGCTGGCCGCCCAAACCGAGGCAGGCGATATCATCGTGTCAATGCTGCCCGGCGATTGGCATGTGCCACTGGCCGAGATGAGCATCAACAAAGGCGCCAATTTTGTCTCCTCCTCCTACATCGCGCCTGAGATGCGTAAACTGCACGGCAAGGCGCTGCTCAAAGGGGTGGCCGTGGTGAATGAGATCGGGCTTGATCCCGGCATTGACCACCTGATGGCACATCACCTGATGGCCGATTATCGCGCCTCAGATGCTTACGACGGCGAAAACGATCTGTCGTTCATCTCATATTGCGGCGGCATCCCGAAACATCCCAACCCGTTCCGCTATAAATTCAGCTGGTCCCCTCTGGGAGTGTTGAAGGCTCTGCGTTCTCCGTCACGCTCTATCAAGGCCTTCAGTGAATTGAATGTCGCGCGCCCATGGGATGCAATTTCATCCTATATCGCGCCACTCACATCGCCAGAATCCTTTGAGGTCTATCCCAACCGCGATTCCATCCCCTTCATGGAAGATTACGGGTTTGAGCCCACCTGGAGGGTCAAGGAGTTCGTGCGTGGCACCCTGCGCCTGAACGGCTGGGCTGATGCCTGGGCGGATGTCTTTGCCGAAGTGGAAACATTGGAGGGTGAGGCCGGTGAGGCCCGCCTCAAGGAGATGTCAGATCAGTTTTGGCGCGACAACGCCTATGAGGCCGACGAGCCGGACCGTGTGGTCATGTGCGTGGCGCTGAAGGCCGAAAAAGACGGCGTGATCACATACCACAAGACCTTTGTCATGGATGCCTGGGGCGATGCGCGCGGCACTGCCATGGCCCGTCTCGTTTCAATCCCGGTATCGCTGGCGGTGGAGGCTGTCATCAACCGTGAAATCCCCGCGGGCATCAGCCCCGCACCACATGACCCCAAACTGGTCAGCCGGTTCCTGGGCGAGGTCGATAAGCTGGCGCAGCACTTTCAGGTGGTGGATCATAGCTAAACACCTGGGTGACAGCGTTCAATCCAATCATCCTCCAACTGAATACCGGGTACCAGAACCACTGTGTCCATTGACCGCTCCAAGGCATCCTGCAAACTGGTTCAGCCTCCCCGCATCAAATCATCTTCATCGTCGACAGCCGAAAGTCCCAGTTCGTCCAATCCGTTTTCAAGGTGGTCTGACAGATGTGGCGTCCCAAGCAGATAATCAGCAGTGGGTGTTGTGGCCTCGTCTCGGGCGGTGGCTTTCGCCTCTTCCAGCTCGTCTCGGGCAAAGCTATCGCGGCCGATCCACATGACCGCAACAAGGCTGACTTGCTCCTCTTCGGTCAGCCGGTCGATGAAGGCGCGCAGCTCTGCTTCAGCGCGGTCCAACTCTCGCGACATCAGGATCACCTGAGCAATCTTGCGCACAGAAATATCTATCATGGCAGCCTCCCCTTTGAGTTTCAGTCTAACACATCTTTAGAGCTGACGGGAGCTGCGGCCTTGATCTCGCGCAAAGAGGCGGGATTAACTTAGCGTCACGACACCAAAGAAACTCACAAGAAACTGGAAAAAGGGATGTAGTGCACCGGGTCACCGGGTTGGATTTCGGCAGCGTCTTCCCCAAGTTCAACCAACCCCTCGGCCCAGCTGAGGCCGCTTATGCGCCCTGATCCCTCGGATGCAAATACCTCTGCCTGACCGTCACAGATGCGCGCGCGCAGATACTCGCGCCGCCCCGGTTTTTTGGACTTCGAGAAGGCCGCAGGCAAAGTGAACCCTTGTGGCACCCGCCATCCCGCGCCGGAAAGGCATCGCATGGCAGGGACGCCAAATATCAGCGTGCAAACCAACGCCGCCACCGGATTGCCCGGCAAACCAAAGACAGGCGTATTCTGCCACAGGCCCAGCGCCAATGGGCGGCCCGGCTTCAGGGCAATGCGCCATTCGCTCATGGCTCCCGCCTCGTTCAGCAATGCTGAAACATGATCTTCGTCCCCCGCTGACGCACCACCCGAAGTCAGGATCAAATCAGCAGAGTCTGCCGCCTGATCAAATGCCGCGCGCAGTTGTGCGCGATCATCCGGTTGAATACCCAGATCGACAGGGTCATGCCCAAACTGGCGCACAAGAGCCGTCAGCATGGGGCGATTGGCATCGTATATGTCACTCGGCTCTGCGGTCTGGCCAGGATCACGCAATTCGTCTCCGGTCGACAGGATCGCCACTTTAAGCGGTGTATGTGCCATCACCTGATGCCCACCAATGGCCGAAATCAGGGCCAGATCAGCAGGCGTCAGGATGCGCCCCGGTGCCAATACCGTATCACCGAGCGCCACGTCTTCGCCCGCTTTGCGGGTGTTGGCCCGCGCACGAATTCCGGCGCGAAAGGCGATTTTATCACGCCCAAGGGTGACATCCTCTTGCAGGATCACCGTATCGACACCATCGGGTAAACTGGCCCCCGTGAGTATGCGAATGGCGTGCCCCGGCGGCACTTTTGCCGCAAAAGGCACCCCGGCCGCAGACCGGCCATCCACCAGCGGTATCACCTGATCCCCATCACCGAGGCTGTCATAGGCAAAGCCATAGCCATCCACCGCCGAGTTAGCCTCGGGCGGATTGGGGCGTTCTGCAATCACCGGCGCTGCCAAAACCCGGCCCAGCGCATCTTGCATTGGCACTTGTTCAGTGCCCACCACACAGTGCAGCCGGTCACGCAACATATCCAAAGCTGTGTCCACCGGCGTCCAGTCGACTCCGGCGGGCAAGGCAAAGCAATCATCGCGCAGCGGCGGCGGTTTCAGCGTCTCGTCCAAGGCGCGGTTCAACTTGTCCTCATGGCCCATATTCCATCCTCCTTCAGAGGCATCAATGCGCAGCATGGCGTCCAGATCCGCCAGGGGCAAGCGCGATGTCTGCCCCTTTTACGCGGATCGCAACCCGACCTGATCCAGAATGAAATCGGCAATCAACGCCGTATCATCAAGGTTAAACACAGGCCGGTCCACTTCAAGCGGCGTATCGCTGGCCACGGCCTGAACGGTGGGATCATCCGGTGCAATCAGCGCATTGCCGGTTTCATGGCGAAAGGCCTCGATCTTGGGGTGAGTATCGCGCTTGTAGCCTTCCACCAGCACCAGATCGACCGGGGCCAGTTGCGCCAGAAGTTCGGCCAATGTCGGCTCATCCTCGTCACGCAACTCGTGCATCAGTGCAATGCGTTTGCGTGAGGCCAACAACACCTGCCGCGCACCCGCCTCGCGGTGGCGATAGCTGTCTTTGCCAGGCTGATCGACGTCAAACACATGGTGGGCATGTTTGACGGTAGACACCGAATGCCCGCGTGCCGTGATTTCGGCCACCAGCCGCTCCATCAGGCCGGTTTTGCCTGCGTTCTTCCATCCAACTACACCGTAAACTCTCATGGTTGTGCCTCCTGCATCGCTTGCGCCTGCACCAGATCTTCGGGTGTATTGACGTTGAAAAACGGCTTGCCTGCATCCTCAAACGCAGCCTCGCGGCCATCATGTTTGCCAGTCCAGATCACAACCTTTCGCAATCCGTCTTGTAAGGCCGCGCGCAAATCATCGCGCAACGCCACTGGCCAAAGGCCAAAGGTTGGATGCCGGATGAGGCCTGATCGTGACATGGATTTGGTGACCTCACCCTGCGCGCGCGGGGTCGCAGCCAGCACCAATGGATTGACCATATCCTGGGCCGCTGCCATCAGGCGATCAACCAGATCAGTTGGGAAATACGGCGTATCGGCGGCCACGCTGACAATTGTGTCTACACCCTGTTCAGCCGCCCAATCAAGCCCGGCCAAGACGCCAGCCAATGGCCCGGCATAGCCGTCAATACTGTCGGGCAACACAGGTATGCCAAACTGGCTAAATCGCTTGGCATCACCATTGGCATTCAACGCCATTCCCCCCACCTGCGGGGCCAACCGGGCAATCACCTGATCCAACAGCGTGCCATCACCCAGTGGCAGCAAGCCCTTGTCACCACCGCCCATGCGCGTGGCAAGACCACCGGCAAGGATAACTCCCAGCGGGCGCCTCATCTACGGTCCTCAATCAGCCAGTGTAAGCTCATTCGTTTGCCCCTTTGCGCCCAGTCTTGCGCCCCTCATCCGGCACCGCCGCAGGGTCCGCATCGCGCAGCAACCGATCTTCACCGCTCAGGCACATAAACCTTTTGCCACGCATCCGCCCGATCAAAGTCAGCCCCACGGCTTGCGCGATCTCAACCCCCCAGGCCGTAAAGCCCGAGCGCGAAGCCAACACCGGAATGCCCATCAGCGCCGTCTTGATCACCATCTCAGACGTCAGCCGCCCGGTGGTATACAGCAGCTTGTCATCCGCACTCACAGCTTCGGAAAACATCCAGCCTGCAATCTTGTCCACTGCATTATGGCGGCCCACGTCCTCCATATAAACCAGCGGGCGTGCGCCCTGACACAACACTGTGCCATGGATGGCCCCCGCCTCCAGATAGAGAGAGGGCGTCTGGTTGATCCGGCTTGCCAGCGCGTAAAGATCCGAGGTTTTCACCTGCACCTTGGGCAGTTGCACGCCCTCCAGCCCTTCCATCATATCGCCAAATACAGTGCCCACAGCGCAGCCGCTGGTGCGGGTTTTCTTCTTCAGCTTGTCCTCATAGGTGGTCTGCCCATCGGTGCGCACCACGACAGTTTCCAGATCTTCGTCATAATCCACGCCAGTCACGGTTTCGTCG
>DFBW01000108.1:8027-10163 GCA_002366775.1 Roseovarius sp. UBA3070
GCCGTGACAATCTCTTGGCCATTCAGGAAAATGGTCAGGGGGCGCTCCTCGACCACCGAAATCTCTGTTTTCTGCCCGTCATGATCCACACCCGTCACTGCGCGGGTCAGCCGCACAGCTGACGGATCAGGGGCAATCAAATAGTCGGATGTGTCTTTGGGTACGGGCAATTGCATCTCCTCGGGGTAAGGGGCCAGGCCGGTGCCACCCATTTTGGCAATCTATGGGCCACTCGGGGCGAACACAAACCCCCAAATCCGCCTCTTGGCAAGGCGTTGACGACCGTGCTCCGTTTATCCTCGTGCTGGCGCCGCCTCCCCCGCAAGGCCCTTTTGCCCACCGGGTGCGGCATCGGTGTGGGGCGCGTTGCGGTTCTCTGGTGCATTCGGAATTTGAACCCGAGCGGCACAAACAAGCCGAACGCCATCTGCAGCGCACCAATCTGCAATGGTGCATGGTTGAGGCATGCAACCAAACGGAAGCACATGCGCCGCTTTATGCGCCTGACCTAGAGCTGCAGAAAATGGATCGAACTCTACAATCACACACGCCTGCACTCAGTCCATAACGGCAAACCACCCGTTGTGGTCTAATGGCAGCGAAATAACACAGCCGAGAACAAAAAACAGGCGACTGGGAGAGCAATGACACCTCAGCCACCTGGTTTCAGTCCGTTTCACCTTTTGCTTTTGCCTTGGCGGCGGCTTTCTCTTTCAACGCTGCCAGCTTGGACTTGATCGCGCCTTTGCGGCGATTTTTGTAGGCTTTGATCAAGGGCAGCGAGATGTAATACCCACCCGTTCCGAATATCACACCCGGAATAAGACCGCCCACCAGGTAGGGCAGAAACACCTCGTCATAAAACACCGACAGGTGGCTCCAGTCTGATTGCGCATGGGTGAAAATCGCCGTGAAGTTGTGCCACAGATCCTCGCCTGCATCGACAAACTTGCCACCAAGTGAGCGTTGAACTTCTTCTTCGCTGAGCTTGTTCAAGCCCAACATGTAATAGCCGGTGTTCAGGGACATCGCCCCAATGGGCAAGAACGTCAGTGGATTGCCAAAGAACGTTGCCAGCAAAGCGGCCACGATATTGCCCCGCATAATCCAGGCAACAATAGCCGCCAGAAAAAAGTGCAGGCCAAAGAGCGGTGAAAACGTCACGAAGATGCCCGCAAAAATGCCGCGCGCAATCCGATGTGGCGGATCAGGCAAACGCCGCAGACGGTGCTTCACATAGTGAAAGCCCCGCGCCCAGCCACCTTTGGGCCAGACGAAGTCTGCGACGGCTTTGTACCATGGCCGTTTATCTCGGCGTTTGAATACCACGCGCGCTCCTACATTACGGTTTGCTTGGCACCGGCGGCCCTTGAGGGGTCGCGCAGGCGCTCAATCGAGGCCACATCGCTTTCGGCTTCCAGTACTGAAATCACGCCGTGCAAATGCTCAGCGTCACGCAGCTCGATATCGACTTGCAGGCGATAATAGTCCGGTTTTCTGTCCACGAATGTCAGGTTCGAGATATTGGCCTTCTGTTCCCCAATCAAGGTGCAAATGCGCCCAAGTACCCCGGCGTCATTGCCGATGGTGACATCAAGGCTGATTTCATAGGCTGCCGGGTGCTTTCCGCCGTGCCAATGCAAGTCCAGCCAACGGTTTGGTTGATCGTCGTAATCCGACAGTTTATCGCAATCAATCGCATGCACCACCACGCCACGACCACGATATGTGATCCCCACGATCCTCTCACCCGGCAGGGGTTGGCAGCATCGTGCACGATCAAAACTTTGATCAGCTTCTAACCCGATCACCGCCAGATCGCGGCCAATCTCGTCCCCCTCTTCGGGGGCCATGTCGGGGTAAATCGCGCCCAACACCTGCACAGTGGTCAGCTCGGCACTGCCCAGACGCGCCAGAATTTCATCGGCGCTGGGCAGGCGCAGATGTTTGGCCGCTGTTTCAAGCGCCTTGTCGGTGGCCTTTTTGCCCACATGATCAAAAGCGGCACGGGCCAGTTCGCGGCCCAGCTTGATAAACCGGTCCCGGACAATTTCACGCAAGGCGCGCCGGATTGCCGAGCGTGCTTTGCCGGTCACGGCAATATCCAGCCATGTGCTTTGCGGGGTTTGCCCTTCG
>DFBW01000245.1:0-2304 GCA_002366775.1 Roseovarius sp. UBA3070
GTTGATCTGCCAAAAGAATGGCTGGAAAAGCTGGCCGAAAAGCATCTGAGCGCTGAGGAAAAGGCCGAGATCGAAGCCCTGGGCGGGTTTGACAAGTTGATGGAAACCCTCAAAGAGCGCCTGAAAGAGCAACAGGGCCGCCATCAGGGGGGCAACAAATGGGTCGGCACCGCGGGCACCTCGCCTTTTGGGGCCTATGGCTATAATCCCGAGGGCGTGCGCATCGGCCAGCAAGAAAGCCGCCATCAGCGCGCCGTGAAGGTTTGGGACAAGCGCGAGTTTCGCAATCTTGATGACACGGTTGAACTGGGCACGCGCAACATCAAAGTCGCCCTGAAGCGCCTGCGCCAATGGGCACGTGATGGGGCCGATGACGAGCTGGATCTGGACGGCACCATTCAGGCCACGGCCGAACACGGCTATCTGGATGTCAAAACCCGGCCCGAGCGGCGCAATGCCGTGAAGGTGTTACTGTTCCTTGATGCGGGTGGGTCGATGGACCCCTATATCAAGCTGGTGGAGGAGTTGTTTTCTGCCGCGCGCGCAGAATTCAAGCATCTGGAATACTATTATTTCCACAACTGCCTGTATGAAGGTGTGTGGCGCGATAACCGGCGCCGCTGGAGCGAGGTAACGCCCACCTGGGAGGTGTTCAACACCTACGGGCCTGATTACAAATGTATCTTTGTTGGCGACGCCAGCATGTCCCCCTACGAGATCGCCTATCCGGGCGGTGCCAGTGAACACTGGAACGAAGAAGCCGGGCAAGTCTGGCTGCAACGTGCACGCGACAACTGGCCATCCAACCTGTGGATCAATCCCGTGGCTGAACGTAGCTGGGGGTACACCCAGTCAGTCGGCATGATCCACGAGATTTTTGACGGCCAGATGGTGCCAATGACATTGCAGGGGCTGGAAGCCGGGATGAAGGGACTTGTCCGCTGACCCGAGGTGCCGCCCCCCAAGTGTGGGGCAGCTGATCTGCATCCTGACAAGCGCGGCGCTGACACTGGCGCTATGGGAAGGCCTGCCCAGATGTACAGCATTGAAATTTCGGCTTTCCAAGCGGTTTCCCTTTGTGGTTTCACCCCTTTCACAGGCACGATTTTGATCAGGACACTGGCGTTTGCGAGAGGCCACAAGCCATGCAGAAGCTGCAGAGCAACTATGCCCTAACTGGTGGTGGTCAGATGCGGATTGTTTGCCTATCTGGCGCATATCGCAATTGCTTCACACAAGGATCATGGCAATGTCAAAGGTTACAAAAGACGCATTCGGTATCGCCGCAATCGTTGCGGCAACCGCACTGTTTATCGCTCTGCATTCCTGGATGTATGTCCAGTAATCCGACCCTTATGGCGTTTCGCGTAAAAGCTGAATCAGAGGTTTTGCCCCAAACGCCCACACCGTTCATATGTCGTGGCGCTCATAACTGCCCCGAACAATGCGCGGCCTGGAAAAAGAAAAGGTGCCCACAATGCGGGCACCTTTTTGGTTTATATGGGTCAGATTACCTACCCAGCAGAAGATCAGGCAGGAACAGCGCCAACTCGGGTATGAAGGTTGTCAGCAACAGCGTTGGCAACCAGGCAAACACGATAAAGATCAATGTTGGCCAAAGCATACGCGCAACCGGAACATCACAAACCTGCGCCCCGAGATACAGCAAGGGTGCAGTCGGGGGCGTGATGTTTGCCATGCCCAGATTCACACCGATCACAGCGGCAAAATGGATAGGGTCCATCCCAACGCTTTGTGCGATAGGCAACAGGATCGGGGTGGCCAGAAGCAGGCCCGAAATGTCGTCCATCAGCATCCCGATCAGGATCATCACAACGTTGATCATCAGCAGGATCACAATTGGATTTTCCGACACCGAATAAACCATTTGCTTGGCCAATGCCGGTGCGCCCTGAGCGATCAGGTTGTCGGATACGATCAAAACCATGAAGATCATTGCCATCACAACACCGATGGTCACACCGGATGTCTGGATGGTTGTCGCCAGAGTTTTCCAGGTCAGGCCACGATAAAAGTAAATCGCAATCGGGATCGCATAGACCACAGCGATGCCAGCGGCCTCGGTTGGGGTCATGATACCACCATAGATACCGCCCAGAATGATGATAGGCATCATCAAGGCCGGCCCGGCCAAACGCCCCTGCATTCCCAATGTGGGCAGGAATGGCGAGGGGCGATCTTTTAGTATGATATCATTATGTTTACGCAGCATGAATTGGTTGGTGATGATCAGCAAGCTGATCAGGATGATCGCCGGAATGACCGTAGACAAGAAGCATTTCA
>DFBW01000245.1:2350-3068 GCA_002366775.1 Roseovarius sp. UBA3070
TTCAGGTGTGGCATCATGATGCCGCCGATACAGGTCAAGGTCGCGTTGGCACTGCCTGAAATGGAGCCAAAGACCCCACACGCCAGAACCCCTGCCGCACTCAGACCACCTTTGATATGGCCGATAAACATCTCGGCCAATGACACAAGAGGGGCGGCGATCTTGCCTTTTTCCATGATGCCACCGGCAATCATAAACAGCGGAATAGCGAGCAAAACCAGCGAGCGGATACCCGTCGCCCC
The DNA here is from genome assembly GCA_002366775.1 of Roseovarius sp. UBA3070. GTDB lineage: Bacteria > Pseudomonadota > Alphaproteobacteria > Rhodobacterales > Rhodobacteraceae > Roseovarius. Next base: position 2,593 of record DFBW01000245.1, read on the forward strand.
TGTTGGCAGATACCCCGAGATGGACTGGTCTCCAACAAGTGCGATGAAAATCAGAACCGACCCGAACGCCACATAGACGCTCACGCCAAGCAGCAACATCAAACAGACAATAAGCAGACTTCCGGTAATAATCATTGTGCAGCCCCCCCAACGGTATCAGATTTCAAGGGAAGACCGAGCCCTTTGCGAATATGTACATAGAGATATGCGGCTGAGAACATCGACATGAAGCCAAAGGCAACCATGATCGCAATGCGCCATGAAACAAATGGTATGCGCAACACCGGTGTCGCCCGCAAGCGAGGGAATGAGAAGTCATCAACCAGCGAAATATAGCAGGCGTAGACGATAAACAGGACCACAATCAGCTCAATCAACAAGACAGCGAACCCACGCCACCAGATAAGCCGAGGGTTTTGGATCACGATACTCAGAATGTCGGCGTTGATATGATACTGGCGTTCGGATGCCAGAAC
>DFBW01000310.1:0-6943 GCA_002366775.1 Roseovarius sp. UBA3070
GTTCCGGCGAGCAAGAAGAATTCGCTGATCAAGGCCAAGGCCGCTGGCGCGGATATTCGCATGGTCTATTCGACCCAGGATGCGTTGCAGATCGCGCGCGATAATCCCGAACGTGAGGTTGTGTTCTTTGCCATCGGGTTTGAGACCACGACGCCGCCAACAGCCGTGGCGATCAAGGTCGCTGCCGCAGAAGGGCTGAAGAATTTCAGCGTCTTTTGCAACCACGTTCTGACCCCTGCTGCGATCACCCATATCCTGCAATCGCCCGAGCTGCGCGCGCTGGGACAGGTGTCGATTGACGGGTTTCTGGGGCCAAGCCATGTGAGTTCGATCATCGGCAGCGCGCCTTATGATTTCTTTGCCGAAGAGTTTCAGAAACCTGTGGTGATTTGCGGGTTTGAGCCGCTGGACGTGATGCAATCGGCACTGATGCTGATCCGACAGGTAAACGAAGGGCGCTATGAGGTTGAAAACGAATACACCCGGGTTGTGACGCCCGAGGGCAATGAGATTGCCAAGGACCTGATGGCTGAGGTGTTCACGCTGCGCCGATCGTTTGAATGGCGTGGTTTGGGCGAGGTTCCCTATAGCGCGCTGCGGATCGCAGATGCTTACGGCGAATGGGATGCTGAACAGCGGTTTGAGATCACCCAAAGCACCGGCACCGATGTGAAGGGCTGCGAATGTCCGGCGATTTTGCGCGGGGTCAAGAAGCCAACCGATTGCAAATTGTTTGGTACGGTCTGCACGCCTGACAACCCGCAGGGGTCTTGCATGGTGTCCTCGGAAGGATCCTGCGCAGCTTATTGGAGTTTTGGCCGCTTCCGGATGGACCGTGTGAAGGAGGCCGCAGAATGAACGCGATGGAAAAACGCTTCCCGACGCGGATCAATTTCCGCCGTGGACAGGTTGATATGACCCACGGGTCCGGCGGGCGTGCCATGGCGCAGCTGATCGAAGAGTTGTTCGTTAAGCACTTTGACAATGATCTTTTGCGCCAGGGCAATGATCAGGCGCTGTTTACCCCGCCGTCGGGCCGGTTGGTGATGAGCACCGATGGTCACGTGGTTTCACCGCTGTTTTTCCCGGGTGGCGACATTGGCAGCCTTTCGGTGCACGGCACGATCAATGATGTTGCGATGTCCGGGGCACGCCCCTTGTATCTTTCGGCGGGCTTTATCCTTGAAGAGGGTTTCCCGCTGGCCGATCTGGAGCGCATCGTTGTGTCGATGGCGGAGGCGTCGCGCGAAGCCGGGGTGCCGGTTGTCACCGGCGATACCAAGGTGGTGGAACGCGGCAAGGGTGACGGGGTGTTCATCACCACAACCGGTGTTGGGGTTGTGCCGGATGGGCTTGATATTTCTGGCGTCAATGCACGGGCTGGTGATGCGATCCTTGTGTCCGGCCCCATCGGGGATCACGGAGTTGCGATCATGTCGAGCCGCGAAAACCTCGCGTTTGATACCACCATTGTTTCGGACAGTGCGGCGCTGCACGGGTTGATCGCCGAGATGGTTGCAGCGGTGCCTGACATCAACTGTCTGCGTGATCCGACACGCGGCGGGCTGGCGGCGACGCTGAACGAAATCGCCTTTCAGTCGCAGGTTGGGATGCGGTTGAATGAAGACAGTATTCCGATGCGGCCAGAGGTAGACGCGGCCTGTGAGTTGCTTGGGCTTGATCCGCTTTATGTCGCCAATGAAGGCAAGCTGGTGGCGATCTGTCCGGCGCAAAAGGCGGCGCAGTTGCTGGCCGTTATGCAGGGCCATGCGCAAGGGGGAGGTGGCGCGATCATTGGTGAAGTTATCGCCGATGACATGGGATTTGTGACCATGGAAACCGGGTTTGGTGGCACCCGGATCGTTGACTGGCTGGCTGGCGAACAGCTGCCTCGTATCTGTTAGGGGCAAGCGATGTTGGCGTTTCTCATCCTCGGGCTGACAGTTGGCATGGCGCACGCGCTGGAAGCCGACCATCTGGCGGCGGTGGGGGCAATGGCGGCGCACAAGACGCCTTCGCATCGGCGTATGGCGTGGCTTGGGGCCTCCTGGGGGCTGGGGCACACGACAACGCTGTTGCTGATGAGCACGCCGGTCGTGCTGTTGGGCTTCGTGCTGAGTGCGCGGATGGCATCGGGGTTGGAATTTGCCGTTGGCATCATGCTTGTGGTGATGGGGGGTGGTGTGTTGCGCAAGCTTCTCCGCACTAGGACGCATATTCATGTGCATGACCATACCGACGGCTCACGTCATTTCCATGCCCACAGTCACCAAGACGCGGAGCAACCGCACAAAATTGACGCTCATGATCACAACCATGCGCCGCGTTTTTCAAAGCGGTCCTATCTGGTGGGGATGATCCACGGGATGGCCGGGTCGGCAGCCCTTGTGGCGATGGCAGCGGCCGCCACCCAGAGCATTGTCGCCACCCTGAGCTATATCGTTGCCTTTGGCCTGGGATCGACCCTTGGCATGGCGGCATTGACCCTGATTCTGTCCTGGCCATTGCAACACGCCGAACGTGCAGCGGGGCGGGTATTTCGGGGCGTTCAATACGCACTGGTAGGCGCTGCGATAATTGTTGGCGCAGGCGTCATGGCGGCGAGTGGTCCGGTGATCTGGGGAGGCTTGTGATGCGCATTTTGCTTTTGGTGCATGGCTTCAATTCCCTGTCGCAACGCTTGTTTGTCGAATTGCGCGACGATGGTCACGACGTCACGGTCGAGTTTGATATTAACGACGGCACGCTGCGCAAAGCGGTTGAATTGTTCGCGCCTGATGTGATCCTGGCGCCGTTCTTGAAACGTGCGATCCCTGCGGATGTTTGGCAAAACCACCTCTGTTTGATTGTGCATCCCGGAGTGATCGGGGATCGCGGCCCGTCGGCATTGGATTGGGCAATCCTTGAGGGTAAGGGCAACTGGGGCGTCACGGTTTTGCAGGCCAAAGCCGAGATGGATGCAGGCCCGATCTGGGCCAGTGAAACTTTCCCGGTGCGCAGGGCGAGCAAGTCCAGCATCTATCGCACAGAGCTGACCGAGGCGGCGCTTGTCGCCGTGCGCAAAGCCATTGCGGGCATTCAAACGCCGGAGTTCACGCCGCGCCCGTTGGATTACTCCGCTCCCGATGTCACCGGTCGATTGCGTGAGGCCATGGTTCAGGCGGATCGCCGGATTGATTGGGCAAATGACACGTCCGAAGACGTTCTGCGCAAAATCCACAGCAGCGATGGGGTGCCCGGTGTGCTGAGCAATATTGCGGGGAAATCGGTGTTTTTACACGATGCGCGCCCGGCGCACGGATTGACCGGAACGGCGGGCGAAGTGATTGCCACCTCGGGTACAGCGGTTTGCGTAGGGACAAAAGATGGCGCGATTTGGATCGGCCACGCGCGTGAACCCAAAGGCGAAGCCACCTTCAAGCTGCCCACAACCCGTGTTTTATCTGGCTCCCTGACCGAGGTGCCAGAGATTCCGATTGACGCGGAACAGGGCTATCAGGAAATTGCCTATTCAGAGCGTGGACCGGTAGGAACGCTCCGGTTTGATTTCTACAATGGTGCGATGTCAAGCGAGCAATGCGCGCGATTGCTTGCAGCGTATGAGATGGCCCTGACACGACCAACAAAGGTGCTGATGCTGGCGGGGGGCAGCGATTTCTGGTCAAACGGCATTCATCTGAATATCATTGAGGCTGCGGACAATGCCGCCGAGGAAAGTTGGCGTAATATCAATGCGATGGATGATCTGGCCGAGGCGATCATTCGCACCGAAAGCCATCTGACCATTGCCGCAATGGGCGGAAACTCCGGTGCCGGAGGGGTGTTTCTGGCCCGGGCCTGTGATTTGTTATGGATGCGTGGTCCGGTCATCGTGAACCCGCATTACAAGGATATGGGCAATCTTTATGGATCCGAGTTCTGGACCTATCTGTTGCCGCGCCATTGTGGTGATGAAGACGCCCAGAGGATAAACCAACAGCGCCTGCCAATGGCCGCAACCGAGGCGCTTTCGCTTGGGCTCGCCGATGCGGTGTTTGCCCAAAGCAAAGTCGATTTTGATGCCGAGGTCGCCAAACGCGCAGATGAACTGGCCAACGCACCGGAGTATGCGGACAGGCTGCGCGCCAAGTCTGACCAGCGTCAGGCCGATGAACAGGAAAAGCCGCTTTCAGCCTATCGAGATGAGGAACTGTCGCGCATGCGGCGTAATTTTTATGGCTTTGACACCTCCTATCATATCGCGCGCTCTGACTTTGTGCGCAAAACCAAAAAGTCGCGCACGCCGGTCACCCTGGCGCGACACCGCGACAAATCCTGGCAACAAACAGATCGGAAAGCATCATGAATGTGAGCAAGCCCACGATCCTGATCGTTGATGACGAAGTGCGGTCACTGGAAGCACTGGAACGCAATCTGGCCGACGAATTTGACGTTCAGATCGCCGCCAACACAACCGATGCCGAGCAAATCCTGACCGATCACTGGGTTCAGATAATCCTGTGTGATCAACGCATGCCGGACAAGTCGGGTGTCGATTTCCTGATTGAAGTGCGCGAAAAATGGCCCGATGTGATCCGCATTGTCATTTCCGGCTATACCGATGCCGAAGATATCATCTCGGGGCTGAATGACGCGGGAATTTATCATTATGTCACCAAGCCGTGGCACCCGGAAAAGCTGATCATTACCCTGCGCAATGCGGTGTCGATGTTTGAATTGCAGCGCCAGAACGAGTTGCTGGCAATAGAGCTGCGCCTGTCTGAACGCGCCGCCAAGAAAAAGGTCAGCGACAGACGCCAGAAGCTGCGCGACACCTATGATTTTGACGACGGGATTGTGCGCAGCAAGACCAGCCCGATGAACGCGGTTTGCAGCACGCTTAGTCAGGTTGCGCCCTATGACCTGTCGGTTCTGATCACCGGTGATGGCGGCACGGGCAAGGAATTGGCCGCGCGGGCCATTCATTACAATTCGTTGCGCTGGAACCGGCCTTTTGCAGTTCAGAAATGTGGGTCAGTCCCGCCTGAGGTGCTGGAAAGCGAGCTGTTCGGCCACAAGAAAGGCGCATTGCCCGGTGCGGTGCAGGACTATACCGGCCTGTTTGAACGCAACCAGGGCGGCACCATTCTGCTTGATGAAGTCTGTGACATTTCACCAGCATTTCAGGTTAAACTGCTGCGTGCCCTGCAAGATGGCGAGGTTCGCCAAATCGGCTCAACCCAGACCCGCAAGACCGACATTCGGGTCTTGGCCAGCTCTTACAAGGATCTGGAGGTCGAAGTCGCGGAAGGGCGGTTCCGACAGGATCTGTTTTTCCTGCTTGCCGGTGTGACCGTGCACTTGCCCGCGCTGCGGGAACGGCGTGAGGATATCCCGCTTTTGGCCAACTACCTACTGAAGCGGGCGGTTTCGGGCATCGGCAAAGAGGTGTCCGGCCTGACAGCCGAAGCGATCACCTGCATGAAGCGCTATTGCTGGCCGGGGAATGTGCGCGAAATGCAGAACGAAATTGAACGCATGCTGGTCATGGGCAAAGAAAACGAGCTGTTGGGCGCAGACCTTTTGTCGCCCAAAGTGTTGATGTCTGCCTCGCCGGATGAAGCGGATGATTTAACCTTGCTGGGTGCGGGTATGGGCACGCTGAAAGAGCGGGTTGAAGCCATCGAGGTGAAAATCCTGCGCGAGAGCCTGATCCGGCACCGGTGGAACAAAAGCAAAGCCTCGCGCGAATTGGGCCTGTCACGGGTCGGTTTACGCGGTAAGCTGGAGCGCTACCATTTGGAAAAGGAAGAAGCACCGGCGCAGTAAACCCCCCGGCGTGACTGCTAGATTGAATTGGACAGTATGAAAGAACCCGAGATCCCCATTGCGGACGGCGAAGGCGCGTTAATCTCGCGCCTGCACAGTGATGATCGCATTGATCTCACGTCGCCGGGAGAAGACACCTGGGTTGAGGTCATCCGGCAGATGGATCGGGTCTATGGCGAGTTGGTCGATTCACAGACTGCGCTTGAGGAAAAGAACGCCGAGCTGGAAAGCGCGCAGGAGTTCATCAGCTCGGTTGTCAGCTCAATGACGGATCTGCTTATCGTGTGCGACACGGACGGGCGCATACAGCAGGTTAATGATGCGCTGTTGCGCCTGACCGGGCTGGGCCCGGACACCTTGGTTGGCCAACCCCTTACGGATGTTCTCAAGGGGCGCGACAACGAAATCCAGGAGCAGTTCCACCAACACCTTCGTGCCAACGAAAGTTTCCATGATTGCGAAGTTTTTCTGCGCAAACAGAAGGCCCCGATCCCGCTATCGCTCAATTGCTCGATCCGCCATGACAGCAAGGGCAAACCCGCCGGATTGGTTTTGATCGGCCGTCCGGTGGGCGAATTGCAACGCGCCTACCGCGAGTTGGACGAGGCCTTGCGCAACTTTGAAAAGGCTCAACGCCATCTGGTCAGCTCTGAAAAGATGGCGGCATTGGGTCGGCTTGTCGCCGGTGTAGCGCATGAGTTGAACAATCCGATCAGCTTCATTTTCGGCAACATGCATGCGTTGAAAACCTATGGCGAGAAGATCACCCGGTATTTCGCGGCGATAAACTCGGGCACTGCTGCTGATGAATTGTCGGTTTTGCGTCAGGAATTGCAGATAGACCGGATTGAAAAGGATATTCTGCCACTGGTCGAAGGCACGCTTGAGGGGGCCGAGCGGGTGAGCGACATTGTCCAAGACCTGCGCCGGTTTTCCGGCAATCAGGTAGAGCCCTCGGAAGAGTTTGCCCTGGGGCCGATCATCCGCACCGCGGCCAATTGGGTGTTGCGCGGTGCAAAGGACAAGCCCGAAATTGATGTGGAATGCCCGCCCGGCCTGACGGTTGTTGCCAAAAAGGGCCATATTCATCAGATATTGGTCAACCTGTTGCAAAACGCGCTGGATGCCGTGTCAG
>DFBW01000310.1:7003-8486 GCA_002366775.1 Roseovarius sp. UBA3070
GGACCGGGGATTGCCGCGGATGCGCTGGATCAGGTGTTTGAGCCGTTTTTCACCACCAAGCCAATTGGTCAGGGCACCGGGCTTGGGCTTTATGTAAGTTATCGCATGGCCGACGAATTGGGTGGCCGGCTTAGCGCGGAGCTGCACAACGATATTGGGGCATGTTTTCGATTGGTGCTGCCGGGCAATTCCGCTGAGGGCGCAGGATGAGCGGCAATGGAAACAGGCGCACTCTTCTCTGGCTGCAATCAGGGGGCTGTGGCGGATGCACGCTGTCACTGCTGTGTGCCGAAGGGCCCGATGTGATCACGGTTTTCGAAACCGCTGGAATCAATGTGCTTTGGCATCCCGCGCTCAGCGTTGAGAGCGGCGATGAGGTTCACCGCATCATTGACGCCATCCTGTCCGGGCAGATTACGCTGGATTTTCTGTGTCTTGAAGGGGCTGTTGTGACCGGGCCAAACGGCACCGGGCGCTATCATATGATGGCCGGACGAGATGCGCCAATGCAGGACGTGATCAAAGCGCTGGCCGAACGTGCCGATCACGTGATTGCGGTGGGCAGTTGCGCGGCATTTGGCGGGATCACCGCGGCCGGGGATAACCCCTCTGGGGCCACCGGGCTATCCTTTGACGGCGAGGCGGCAGGTGGTTTTTTGGGTGACCAGTTTATGGCTCCCGGTGGCTTGCCGGTGGTTAATATCCCCGGTTGCCCGGTGCATCCGGATTGGGTGACCGAAACCTTGTCACAGATGAGTGCGGGAACCATGCTGCCAGATGATCTGGATGCAGTCGGGCGGCCACATGCAATTTCCGGAAAACTGGTTCATCACGGCTGTGCGCGCAATGAATTCTACGAATACAAAGCCAGTGCCACCAGGCTTTGCGAGGTTGGCTGTATGATGGAGAACCTCGGCTGTAAGGGCACACAGGCCGGCGGGGACTGCAATACGCGGACCTGGAATGGCTCGGGGTCGTGCATCTCGGGCGGTTACCCGTGTATTGCCTGCACCGAACCAGGGTTCGAGGATCCGGGCCACCCATTTGTCGAAACCCCAAAGATTGCTGGCATCCCCTTGGGTCTGCCCACGGACATGCCCAAAGCCTGGTTTGTCGCACTGGCCTCACTCTCCAAGGCCGCGACACCACGCCGGTTGCGCGAAAATGCCTCTTCTGACCGTTTGAAAGTCTATCCTGACCGCCACAAGTCAAAGCGAGGCAGGCCATGAGCCGCCTTGTTGTTGGCCCATTCAACCGTGTTGAAGGCGATCTTGAGGTCAAGCTGGACATTGAAGACCAGACAGTGACCCGCGCCGAAGTTGTTTCGCCGCTCTATCGCGGGTTCGAAGAGATGTTGCGTGGCAAAGACCCCCGCGACGCGCTTGTGATTGTGCCAAGGATCTGCGGCATCTGCTCGGTCAGTCAGTCTATTGCCGCTGCCGAAGCCTTGGGCGAGGCGCAGGGCCTGATGCCAACCCCGAAT
>DFBW01000310.1:8524-10434 GCA_002366775.1 Roseovarius sp. UBA3070
TATGCCTGATTTTGCCCGCTCGGTCTATGCTGATCAAGCGTGGTATTCTGACGTGTCGGAGCGGTTTGAGGCGATGAAAGGCACTGCGGTTCAGGATGTATTGCCGCGCCGCGCCGAGTTTTTTCACATTGTCGGGATCTTGGCGGGCAAATGGCCCCACACGCTGGCGCTTCAGCCCGGGGGGGTGACCAAGACAGTGGCCAAACACGAGTTGCACCGTCTCATGGCCCTGGTAAAGAATTTCCGCCGCTTTCTGGAACGCGAGGTGATCGGGTTTGATCTACAGGCGTTTAGCGCTTTGAGCAGCCGGGACGAGCTAATGGTGCTGGTCGATCAGCATGGACCGACACATAGCGATCTGTTTCGCTTTGTTGACCTTTCGCGCAGGCTGGGTCTGAACCGATTGGGGCGGGCAACCGACCGGTTTCTCAGCTTTGGCGCCTATCGCAGCGGGACCACACACCTGTTTGAGCGGGGGCTGTACAGGGGTGGTGAAGATCATCAACTCAATAGCGGGCTGATCACCGAGGATCTGAGCCACGCCTGGATGAACGGGCCGGATGCGGCGTTGCATCCTTTTGATGGCGTCACCGAGACCGATCCCGAGATGACCGATGGTTATAGCTGGTGCAAGGCACCCCGGCTGGAGGGTAAGCCCGCCGAAGTTGGCGCTCTGTCCCGTCAGGTTGTGGCGGGTCATCCGCTGGCGCGTGATCTGGTGGCAACTGGCGGCAATGTCGAAGCGCGTGTTTTGGCGCGCTTCCTTGAAATGGCTCTGTTGGTGCCAATGCTTGAAACCTGGCTAGGCGAGATAAAAACGCCAGATCCCTTCATGGCTCATGCAAGTATGCCGGACAATGCCAAGGGTGCCGGGATGGTCGAGGCCGCGCGCGGGGCCTTGGGGCATTGGCTGACCATTGAAAACGGGAAAATCGAAAACTATCAGATCATCGCGCCGACAACCTGGAATTTTTCGCCACGCGATCAGGCCGGACAACCGGGGCCGTTGGAAACCGCGTTGGTCGGGGCAAGAGTGCAAGGCGGCGAAACCGGACCGGTATCGGTTCAGCATATCGTGCGCTCGTTTGATCCCTGCATGGTCTGCACGGTGCATTGATGAGCTCCGCTGGTCTTCAAGCGTGGCAGGTGCGCGTGCGCGGGCTGGTGCAGGGGGTTGGGTTTCGCCCCGCCGTTTGGCGGGTGGCCACCGAAAGGGGGCTACGTGGAGAGGTTCTGAACGATGGTGAAGGGGTTTTGATCCGACTGCCCGGTTCGCGTGGCCAGCTTGAGACCTTCATTGACGAGTTGAAGAAATCCGCGCCGCCGTTGTCGCGGATTGATGCCGTTGAGGTGTCTGAATGTGCTGTCCAGAACTGGGATGGGTTTTCGATTGTCACCAGCGCGTCGGGTGAGGTGCGCACTGGGATTGTGCCGGACGCGGCCACCTGTCCTGATTGTCTGGACGATATCCGCGATCCAACCAACCGCCGGTTTGGTTATGCCTTCACCAATTGCACAAATTGCGGGCCGCGCCTGTCGATCACCCGGGCGATCCCCTATGACCGCGTCAACACTGCGATGTCCGTCTTTGAAATGTGCGAGGATTGCCAGCGTGAATATGACGACCCCGCCGACCGCCGCTTTCACGCCCAGCCCAACGCCTGCCCTAAGTGTGGCCCAAGGCTGACTCTGGTTGATCAGGCCGGGCAAGAACAGTCGGGCGACACCCTCGAGCAGGCCGTCCGGCACCTGACTGACGGGAAAATCCTTGCCATCAAAGGGCTTGGTGGGTTCCAGCTTGCCTGTGACGCCAACAATGCGGCGGCTGTCGCCACGTTGCGCCAGCGCAAACACCGTGCTGCCAAGCCATTAGCGCTGATGGCGCGTGATCTTGCCCAGATTGCCAGCTA
>DFBW01000255.1:0-2101 GCA_002366775.1 Roseovarius sp. UBA3070
GGCCTTGGGCCAACGCGAAACCAGATCTTCCATCGCTGCGGCTTCGCCCATTTCACTGACAAATCCGATGCCGCATAACCCCTTGTCGGTGCCCATCACCAGGCTCAGGCCAAACGGGCTGTCAAACCAGCCCCAGTATATTGTCAGCCCCTCTCCCTTGCGGGCAAACTCGCCGGGGCTCATCGCCTCCCAGCGCAAGAACAAGTCATGCAGACGGCCCGATCCTGACAAGCCCAGCTCATGGGCGGTGCCCAATGTGGTGAACCGCTGCGCCAACAGATCTTTGGCATGCCCCAGTGACAGATACTGCTGATACCGCTTGGGCGATACACCCGCCCACTGTGTGAACAGGCGTTGAAAATGCGCCGGGCTCATCTGCATTTTTGCCGCCAGATCATTCAATGATAACGGATCTTTGGCCTGATCAATCAAATCAATCGCGCGGCGCATGACGTGGAAATGATAGCTTTGGTTTGAGTCGGCATTCATCGGTTTGGTCCTTCTGACGTAGCCGTCACGATAGGCCTGCACAGCCCCTCATGCGACCCGAATATTGCGGTTTCTGCGGATAGGCCTTATCTCAAACGCTACAGTTCATGTGATTACAGGCCCCCTTTATGACGCACCGGCCGATACTTACCCTGATGTTTGTGTTGGCGTCCGCCCTTCCGGCGCGCGCGTGTTGGGACACGCCCAACACCACATGTTTCACCGATCTGTGGCACTCTGAGGCGATGGGCTATCACGCCGATGACCCAACCATCACCCGCCTTTATGACTTGATTGATTGGGGTGGCGTGCCGGGTAGCGCCGCCGCTGCGCGCAGTTTATTGCGCGATCTCACCTATGATGATCTGGTGGCCCATCACGCCCCTCTGCCCGAAGTGGACCCTCACTATCTGGTTGAGATCTACCGTATCTCCTTGCAGGCTGGTGACGCCAATCGTTCAAACGAGTGGTCTCAGCGGCTGCCCGAAGACCTGCAATCCAGCCCTCAGCTGCTCAACCCTGATGGTACGCGCAAACCACCTGATCCATTTGCGCGGATGCAGGCGCATACGATTGCCACGCTGACCCACCTGCGGGATGGCGATACGGGCGCGGCTGCGACCTCGGCGTCACAGGCCACGGGCGAACCGGCCTTTCTGGCGTGGCGCGCCATTGCCCGTCACGCTATTGCTGCGGATGATATGATCCTGCTGACGCGCGCCACAACCGGCATGACAGCGGCGTTGCCCCCGATCAAAACCCTTGCCTTTGACAGGCGCGCGTTTGATCTGGCCCTGCAAGCGGCCGAGGATGAATATGCCCGCACCGGTGATCCGGACGCGATGAGCGCAGTATACGAAAGTGGCAATCGCGCAGCTCAGGATCTGCCTGTGGGCGCATATATCACCGCCGCTCTGGCCCGCCGCTATTTGTTGCACCGGACTGGAAGGGTGGGTGATGATGGGTTTGACACAGCCGTCACCGCCATGACCAAAGCGTTGCAAAACGGTTGGGACGACGACGATTTCACCCCGATGCTGAACGCCCGCACTGCCCTGCGGCTGGGCCTCACAGATGAGGCGCTTCAACTCATAGAAATGACCTTCACACACTATCCGGGTGTTCCGGGTTTTTCCCTTTTTGATCTGCCGGAAGAGCCATCCCCCTGGGCTGATCAATGGCTTGATCTGATGATGGCACGGTTTGACATGCTCATAACCGATCCCACCCCGTATCAAACCCGTGAGTATTGGGATATCTGGCTGGATCAGGATGCGCTGAGTGCCGCCATTGCTATCACCCAAAGGCTGGCTCTTGATGATCGCCGCGATGTTGTTTTCGCCTTTGCGGGTCGTGCCATGGCCTATCTGGGTGAACGGCCCATGCCCTACCCCCAACAGGCGCCTGACAATCAGGCTGCGGTGTTTGTTGGCGAAACGGCCGCGTTTCTCTATCCGGGTGAAGTGGCGATCCCGCGCATGCGGGCGGCTGGGCTGACTGATGATCAGATTGTCGATGCCTTCGCGCAGGCAAACCGGCTGAACATCGCACTGTTGGTCCTTGAGGCCCAACCCGGCCCACGCAACATGACCTATTGGATGGCATACACACC
>DFBW01000255.1:2166-3012 GCA_002366775.1 Roseovarius sp. UBA3070
CGATGCCGCCGCCTTTTGGGCGCGCCAGGGTGATTGGCCTGTTGCACAGGGGTATTATGAGCAGATCAAAGATGTGGTGGGCAAATACGGGCCCATCCCCGCCACGCGCAGCCGTATAAAAGCGCTGCAATCAATTGCGCGGGGGCTTAACCCCGCACCGGCACAGATTGTCTATCCCTACGATGATTTTGCCCTCTGACCCCTTGCCAACTGCACCCATGCGCGGCAAGGAAGCAGGGCTATGGCAAAACAGCTTGATTATCATACCATCCGTGCAATTTTCACGCGCTTTCAGGAGGCCGAGCCCGAACCAAAGGGCGAGCTTGAGCATGTGAATGTCTATACGCTCGTGGTGGCCGTGGCCCTGTCAGCGCAAGCCACCGATGCAGGCGTCAACAAAGCCACCCGTGCACTGTTCAAAATTGCCGACACGCCGCAAAAGATGCTTGATCTCGGGCTGGACGGCCTGACCGAGCATATCAAGACCATTGGCCTTTTTCGCCAAAAAGCCAAGAACGTGATCAAGCTCAGCCAAATCCTGGTGGATGACTATAACGGCGAGGTGCCAAATTCACGCGCAGCCCTGCAATCCCTGCCGGGCGTGGGGCGCAAAACCGCCAATGTGGTGCTGAACATGTGGTGGGGCATGCCTGCTCAGGCTGTCGACACCCATATCTTCCGCGTCGGCAACCGCACCGGCATTTGCCCCGGCAAAGACGTGAACGCGGTCGAGCGCGCCATTGAAGACAACATTCCAGCGGACTTTCAACATCATGCCCATCTTTGGCTGATCCTGCATGGCCGCTATTATTGCAAAGCCCGCAAACCTTTGTGTGGGACTTGCAT
>DFBW01000255.1:3113-4421 GCA_002366775.1 Roseovarius sp. UBA3070
GGCGGGTCCGTTGCCAACACCATCGCAGGTCTGGGCGCTTTGGGCCTGACCACCGGTTTCATTGGCCGCGTATGTGACGATGAACTGGGCCACTATTATGCAAAAGGCATGTCTGACGTTGGCACTGATTTCGTGAACAGCCCTGTTGAGTACGGCGAGCTGCCCACCTCTCGCTCGATGATCTTCGTGTCACCTGATGGTGAGCGCTCAATGAACACCTACCTTGGCATTTCCACCGAGCTCAGCTCTGCCGACGTGCCCGAGGACGTGGCCGGCGATTGTGGTCTGCTGGTGCTTGAGGGCTACCTCTTTGACAAAGACAAAGGCAAATCCGCCTTTCTTGAAGCGGCCCGTGCCTGTCGCGCCGCAGGTGGTAAGGCTGGTATTTCCCTGTCCGATCCCTTCTGCGTTGATCGCCACCGTGATGGATTTCGAAAACTGGTCAAGGAACTGGATTACGTCATCGGCAATGAACACGAATGGCAATCTCTCTATCAAACAGAAAGCCTCGGCGCGGCGCTTGAACAAGCCGCCGCTGAGTCAGGTCTGATTGCCTGCACCCGTTCGGGCGATGATGTGGTGATTGTTCAGGGGGATGAAACCGTGCGTGTGCCCGTGGACGAAGTGATGCCCGTCGACACCACAGGTGCCGGTGATCAGTTTGCGGCCGGGTTCCTTTACGGTGTTGCAACTGGTGCCTCGATGGACGTGTCGGGGCGTATGGGCTGCATCGCCGCCGCCGAAGTGATCGCTCACTATGGTGCGCGCCCCGAAGCGGACGTGAAAGCCATGTTCAAAGCCGCAGGGCTGATCTGACGGCTAGGGGGCTGATGGCACGGCTGACGCCAGCACCACGCTGGATGCACCCTCTGCCATAGGCCCCGCCCTCAGGGCGATGATTGCGCGGCTTTTTATGCTGGGATGTGCCGGAATACCCCGGCCGCCTCAGGCGCCCAGTTTGGCGTGCACTTCGTCCAGATCAATTTCGCCAATCGGCATTTTGTTTGAGGGATCATCAAAGTCATATTTGAACAACGCGAAATCGCGGTGATAGATTTCCTTGATCAGATGCATCGACAGATCGTCAAAATAATCCTCAACCGGGTGCGCCCGCTTGGGGCCATGGCCCTCGGATTCATTGAACCTCGGGATGTCCTTGATATTCACGGTCTTGGGCGTCTTGATCGCCTTCAACACATCGCCCATTCCGTCGTTAAATGTCTCGGTCCAGAAAATCTTGTCATAGGTGCCGCCATTGGCGATGAAAGTTGAGACATGCCCCGACATGGCCGACCAGTGAATGTCAGG
>DFBW01000197.1 GCA_002366775.1 Roseovarius sp. UBA3070
GGACATAAACATACTCGGCCAGCGCGCTATCGGTGGTGTCATTGGCGCTCAGAAACGCAGATGTCAAAGGTGTGGTATCTCGCTGGGGCATATCCGTCAGAAACGTGACGAAAAATTCGTTCCCACCGGTATCTTCGTAAACCAGGCTAATTTCCATGTCAGACCCGCTGCGTGCCAGCATGCTGACCGTGTTGGTGACATTGGCCATCGCAACCTTGGCGCGGTCGATCGCATCAGGCCCGCCGTCAAGTTCTGCGGCGCCTGCCAGGGCCACTGAATCAGCGGCGACTTGCAAATCTGCGTGGGCGTTATTGCCACGCCCGATGTCGATGATGATAAAGGCGTAGCCAATGAAAACTGGCATCACCAGCAAAGCAAGGATAAATACAAACCCTCTTTGGTCGCGTCCGAAACGTCGCATGATGGCCCCCATGACCTATGTTAAAAAGCGCTACTTAAAATTAGGTGCGTTTGCACGTCGGTTATTTTCACACAATTTTCGATTTTCATCAAGTTCCAGACAAAACACGAATAAGTGTGCAGGGAATGGCGGCCAGACACATAGGTACTGCATACGGCGCTTTGCCGGAGGTGCGGATCTCACGCAGGCGGCCGGGAATGCCGGATTTAGCGCCAGATTTTGATGCAATGACCATCACCAGCAAGAAAGCTATCGTTGTGATCAGCAAAAGGATGGCGAATAGGCTGGCGGTATTGATGCCCATGAACAAACCCAGCCCGAAATACAGCTTCACATCCCCTGCCCCCATCAATCGCACCAGCCACATGACCAATCCCAGAATGAACAGCAAAACGCCGACGCCGAGATCTCCAACAAAGGTTTGAAACCCGGTCAGCGCAACCCAGATCAGATAGAGCCCCAACAGAAGCAGGACCGAAGTATTGCGGATTGTCAGATTGTTGAAATCGTACCAGGCGATGTAGATCAGCAAAGCCACCGCAGCCAGACCCACGACAACGGCGACAAATTCCAAGACCGTCTCCATCAAGGGCTCCGGGTTCAAATGCCTTTCAGATCACCACTTGCGCGTTTCGGAAAATTGATCGAGTTGCGCAGCAATTCCAGATTGTTTGCCGCAATCTCGTTCGCCGGGTCCATTTCATAGGCTTTCAGGAAATGCTTGCGTGCGCCTTTCAGGTTGCCGCGCAGCAAAAGCGAGTAGCCATAATTGTTGTGGAACTCGATCCGATTGCCAATGACGGGTTGCAGCTTTTTGTAGGCCACGTCCGCTTTGTCAAACCGGCGCAGCATGTCTGCTGATGCAGCAAAGCCCAGCCATGCGGCAGGATCGTTTGGCACAACGTCCAACGATTTATCGAACAAGGTATAAGACTTGCCGTAGTTGCCTTCTTTGAACTGTACCTTAGCGGCGACCAATGGGTCATCATCCGGGTAATAGCTGCGGTTAGATGTGTCTTTGACCGAAAATAAACCATCGGCAAAACTGGATTCCTCGCAAGATGCAAGTCCAAGTATAAGTAATGCTGCAACAACTAGTCTCATTGTGTCCCAAGCCCCAAAACTATGGCGTATTCTGTGCCGCCATTTCTAAGTTCTTACGAAAATAAATTAACTCATTACCTTGTACGCACTAGGCAGGATGTGATGCCCAATCAAGTATTCTCTGGGAAATTAGCGATTTATTAACCAGATGCGGTGTTTTTGCTACATCGTCAAAACAGGGCTTATTCTGCACTGCCCCTGAAATCTTTGCAGTGATAGACGTAAAAAGCCGTGCTGTCGGGCAGTCCAAGCATTGGAATATGATCGCGGGCGGGCACGGACCAACTTTCCCGATAAAGCCCCTTTATCTGGGTGCGCATCACAATCAGGTCCAGTTCGGGCAGCTGTGTGCAGGCCTCGACAAACTGTGCTTTGTCAGATGGACCCTGTTGTGACGGGTCCAGTTTCGCCGGGCAAATCCCGCCGGGCCGCGCGGCAAAATCGGCGCCGTTCAGAACATGCAACGCCTCGGCGCGCCGGGCCACCTCAAACGCCTGACCGCGGAAAAACAATCCGCCCGCCTTTTGACGGCATGAAAAAAATTGTGGCTCTCTGAACTTAAGCCACATCAGGTCAATTGCGTCTTCCCAATACACCTGTCGGCCCGCAATGAGTTGTCGGATGTCCCTGGGCGGTGCCTCGGCACTGTCGATATAGGTTTGCCAGGGCGTTCGGTTGTCCGCAAACAGCACGCTGCCCGTCAGTGCTGTCGCGGCTGTCAGCCCCCTTAGCCAAGGCCGTATATGTGGACCTAACGCCAGAACCACCAGCAGGGCCACAACTACCCTCATTAACAGATCCAGATCGGGTGGCGTGGTTGCGCTGCCCATCGTCTTGATCAGGGGCAGTGTCAGAGCGGCCAGAATAATCACTGTCGCCACCGCCGCCAGTAACGCCTGTGCCCAGCGTCGCCAAATATAGTGCAGCCTGTATTCCACAAATATCGCCAATGCTGCGACCACTGCAGCAGCGGCAGAAATCCGGGGCACGTTGTCGGCCAGATGTTCCACCACCGAAATGGCCAGCGCCAGGCCGAATAATCTTTGTGCCAGGCTTCCCACAGGCAAAAGCGCCAGTACCGAAAAGGCAAGCAGATTGCCAATCAGCGTTAACCAGATCAACCCGCGCCACAGCTGCAACGATGTGATCAATCGGTTGCCCAACATGTCAGCCCCGATGGCCGAGACCACCTCAAGCGTCACGCCCACCAGCAGAACTGCCTTTGCGGCGCGGGCGTGATGCCCCGGGCCCAGCCAAATCGCCAATACGACTGACAGTATTGGCAGGGCTTGCGTTGACATGCCTGAGGCACCCCATGTTGTGACGAATGCCAGCGATGTTTGCGACTTTAACAATGCCTGCCAGTCCGCATCGCTCACCTGCAACAGCCAGTAAAACGGCGGTACGCCGAACATTGCCAAGCCAAACAATATCGAGGCCCCGGCCACGGCCAACGCCAGATATTGCCGGAAAGAACTGACCGTGAACCAGACCCAGAGCGCGGCAACCCCCAGCCCGGTCAGCGGATGCAACATAGCCGCAGCTGCCACCAGAACGGCGCCTTGCAGGTGGTACCGTTTCAGGCTGGCAGTCAGCGCCAGCATGCCAAGGGCTTCGGCAAATGGGCGCGGGGTCACGAATTCTTCGGCATATGCCAATACGCCATCGCCGTAGCGTGGCATCAGCAAAATCGCCATGATCATCGCAATCAGCCGTTGCTGGGGGTCGGAAAACAATTGCTTTGCCAGCACAAACAGCGCCGCCGTCCAGCAGATCAGCGCCAGCGCCCAGAACAGCATGTTGGCCTGTGTCAGCCCCAGCGCCTGCACCACCGGCGCATAGATCATCGTGAAAACGGTAAAGCTGTCCTGATTGCCATAGGTGAACACCACATCCTGGCTTATGGCTTCTGTGCCCAGTCGGTTCAGTGTCTGTGCAGCATAAAGAAGACTATCGTGGTGAAACCCCCGAAATGGTCGGGTCACCAGAATTGCCGCAACAATCAAAAACCAGGGGAATGTCCGTTGCCAGGCCCCCTGCCCTGATTGTGCGTCACTGATGCTATTTGTCCTCATGATAGTCTTGTTCGGTATTCACATCCCACATCTCGCGGCGCAGATCGCGTCCTTGGGCGATACCGTCCACTGCCACCATCGCCGTCAGGATCGAATGATCCTGATTGTTATAGCGATGCATCCCATTGCGCCCCACGCAATAAAGATTTTCGAATTGCATCACATAATTCTGAATTTGGTCAAATTTGTCATAGCTGCCGAAATAGGCCGGATAGGCCTTTTTCGTGCGCACAACGACCGCATCCAGCAGGTCCTCGGGCTGTGACACGCCCAGTTGTTTCAGCTCTTGGGTGGCAAACTTAATGATCTGTTTATCCGGGTCGTTCCAGAAAGCGTCGGCCTCATTCACGAAATATTCCAGACCCATCCAGATGGTCGCAGGATCAGCCACCAGATAAGGCGACCAGTTGTTAAAGATCTGCAACCGGCCGACTTTTACATCCGGCTCCTGCACATAGATCCAGTTGTCGGGCAGGCGTTCAGCCAGATTATGCGCCTCGGCCCCCTGCCCCAGCGTGACCTGTTTCAGCAAGACACCGACAGTGATGAAATCGCGGTAGGTCAGCCCGTCGGACACGGCCTGCACCGGTTCTGGCGCGGCGGGGCTCCAGCCGCCAATCAGCTCCTGAATGGGCATGGAGGAAAACACCATATCGCCATTGACGGTCTCGCGCTTGCCATTTTGCTCAATCTCGACTGAGGTGATGCGCCCGCCTTCATGGTTCACACCGACTACTTTTGTGTTGAAATGCAGCTCGCCTCCGGCATCGGTGATATTGCGCGCGACCGTCTCCCACAACTGGCCGGGGCCGTGCTTGGGGTAAAGGAAGCGCTCAATCAAGCTGGTCTCCACATCCTTTTGCGAAATCGACGCCTGGCGCGGTTTCAGTTTGCTTAGCGCATGTTTGATCAGGCCTGAGATTGACACGCCCTTGATCCGCTGCGCGCCCCAGTCGGCGGGTATCTCGCGGCACGGCACGCCCCATACCTTCTCGGTATAATTTTCGAAAAATGTCTCATACAGCGTCTTGCCAAAGCGGTTGATGACAAAATCTTCCAGCGTGTGCTCGGGTTTGATCGGAAACAGGCGGGCACGGCCATAGCTGGCAAATATCTTCAGGCTGCGGCCTATCCCAAGGTTGGCAAAGGTCCGCGGCGCGAACTTGATCGGGTAGTCATAAAACTTGCGACCAAACAGAATGCGCGACACCCGCGAGCGCACCAGCATCACCTCGTCGGTTTGCTCCGGGTCAGCGCCGGTTAGCGGCGCGTCAATCTCGCGGCTCTTGTTCTGATAGCTGATGGTGATGCTTTGCGCATCCTCGCTGACCCCCGCCTCAAGCGGCAGCACCTTGGCCCACCAATCCATCACCCGGTCGGATTTTGAGAAAAACCGGTGCCCGCCAATATCAATCCGGTTGCCCTTGTAATTGACAGTCTTAGAAATGCCGCCGACCTGAACATCGGCCTCAAAGATGATCGGCTTGATGTCGGTGCGCGTCACCAACTCGTAAGCGGCGGTCAGCCCGGCGGGCCCTGCCCCTATGATCAACGCAATCTTGTCGCTCACTGCCCTGCCCTACCCGACTGCGTATTATGTGTTGCGCTGAAATCAGCCGTGCCGCGGCGAAAGCTGACATATTTATGCGCGATGAATGAATAAATCGCCGTGATCCCAACCGCCGCAATATGCGCCAGTGTTTCGGGCAATACTCCGGCCGGTGTGACCTGCGCCAACATCTCGGGCATCCCCAGATGCAGCGCTTGTGCAATAACGGTTGTCAGTGTCAGCCCGATGACCGAGACGGCAAAAAAATCCATCATCTCGCGCTGCCGTGCCCGCCCCGATGGTGGATAGGTGAACCGCCGGTTCAGCACAAAACTGACCCCCATGCCTGAGATAAACGCGAGGGCCACACTGACCGGATAACCAAACGTGCCGTTCAGGCCGGCCATGCCATACAGCAGATATCCGACCGCAATGTTCACCAAAGCGGCAAGCCCGGAACATAAGAGAAAGATGTGAAACATAACCTGCTGCTCGGCCTTTACAGGCAGCGATTTTCGCCACCGACCTTCATTGATATTATTCAGTTAACCTGTTCTTGGGTGAGACCGTAGCCGCGGCGACCCCGTTCAGGCAAGCAAACTTTGCGAAATTCACCGTTGCGCGAAATGGTTACAACCGGTGTGACGCACACTAAAAAGGTCAGCCATATTTTTGTCTCGGCCTGATGAATGGCCTGCGTCTGATATCAGGCAACGATGACCACGTCAGATACATCCTCGTCCACAGCGCGGCACGCTGCCAGAATACGTTCTGACAAATGCGCCTGCACATATGACGCATGAAACCGGCTGGGCGCGCGCAATGTCAAACGCCCCCCTGCCCTGCCGTCGCGCGTGATCGCGGCCACCCATGACGCAAATGTTGCGGTGTCTTCACTATGCAGAACCGCCTGCGCCAATACCCATTCAGTGCCCGAAGAGATGTCTGGAGGTGCGACGGTGCCGTTTTTCGGAAATGGCACAACCGAACGATCAGCGCCCTGTCCTGTATCTGCCCCTGCCAGGCGGATTTCAAAATCAGGCCCTACAGAGGCCCAGCTGCCGCTTGTATCTTTTAGGATGCGTTCAATGTTGATGCTGTATTCCGTCACTCTGCCGCGCACACCCTGGCGTTTGACGACAAACCAGCCCAGCCCGCGCAGCACCGCAGTTTCGCGTTTTACCGTCCTTTGATCACATGACCACAGGCGCGCAATCTCGCGCTGGCCAACCGACAGTTCATCGCGGGTCCAGTTGTACCTGGCCGTTATCAGTGTGATGAGCCGTAATACCCTGCGCTGGTCAGTTTTGCCCAAAGCAAGCGCATGTGTCCCCAGAGCAGTGATAAGATCGTACTTGCGGGATGACGCACCATATCCCACTGGTCTTGTTTTGTGCATACGCTTTGCTTTCGTCGCCAATACGATGGCTGCCTCTTGGATGGGATCTTGCGCCCCAATTACTTTGAAATAGCGAACTGAGCCTAAACTCAGCGCTCTTTACTTCATTTACATGATTTGCGTCCAGTCAGCCGATTCTGTCAAGGGATTTCCCGTTTGTGACCTTCTCCCACTCCAAAATCAAAAAGAAAAATTGGTATTAATGGTATTGGGGGACATCTAGGGTGTCCCCTATTAGCGGGGTTTTGTCACCCTATATCTTGTGGAGCGCGAAATTATGTCCCCTATTCCTGTGCCCGGAGCCGAGTTTCAGCGTTGCTGCTTCACGCAACAGTCCGAATCGGGCTTTTGCTGCATTTGCCAGGAAATGCTTGGGTTACCTGCCGCCTTATAACTGCTTTTATTAGAATATAATGCTTTGCGTACTTCTGCAAATCAGCGTAAATAGAAAAAATGCAGGAATTAGCGTCCTTATAATTCAGCAAAACCTGCACACGCTAATATTCAAGTGTCCCCGCGGGGACAGGAGGCAGAATGTTCACACATGAAGATCTGGCGCAGATGCAAAGTCAGTCACTTAAAATGCAGGGGTTCATTCGTCAGCAGACCTACTCTCCCGAGATGGAAAAGACGTTGCGCCGGTTCTCAAGTTGGGAAGTTGCCGAACTGATCTTTAAGGTCAACCAATCCACCATGCGTGGACGGATGGCCGCTGACCCTTCGCTTCCGCAAGGTCTGGTAGAAGAAGACGGCCGTCAGCGCTGGTACACTTTGCAAGAGATCAATGAACTGCGGCGGCGCCTGAAGGTGAACCGAAAATCACTGATGCCGCCCCGCCCTGCCGGACGCCGTGCCATTCGCGCCGCAATCGCCAATTTCAAAGGCGGCGCTGGCAAGTCAACTGTCGCGCTGCATTTTGCGCATGCCGCGGCGCTTGATGGATACCGGGTGCTGTGTGTCGATTTTGATCCACAGGCCACGCTCAGCCATTCGATGGGGCTGAGCGATGTGTCCGAAGAATTCACCGTTTGGGGTGTTATGGCGCGCGATCTGATCCGCGAAACAAACCGAATGAACATTGCCGCCCAGGGGGCAGAAAGTGGCACAGCTCTGCCCCAGCGCCGTTTGCCTGCCTCGATCACCGACATGGGTCTGAGCGATCTGCGGATCACTGACTTTATCAAACCGACGAGCTGGCCCACAATCGACATCGTCCCCAGCTGTGCCAATGCCGCCTTTGTGGAATTTGCCAGCGCACAGTATCGGCACCTGAATCCGGAGTGGTCGTTTTTTGCGGCGGTATCGCGGTATCTGGATGCCCTGCCCGACGACACCTACGATCTGATCCTTTTCGATTGTCCGCCGGCCATTGGCTATCAATCCATGAACGCGGTGTTTGCCGCGGATGTTCTTTATATCCCGTCTGGCCCCGGCTATTGGGAATATGACAGCACCACGTCTTTCATCGGCCAGCTGGCCGAGGCGCTTGAGGATCTGGGCCGTTTCGGCGCGGCTGTCCCCGCGGGGACGTTCAAACTGCCCAAGTCATTTTCGGATGTGCGGTTTCTTCTGACACGCTTTGAGCCCAACAATGAATTGCACCGCGCGATGCAATCAGCATTTGTCAAAGTGTTTGGCGACAGAGTGGCGCACCATCCCATTGAAATGACCCGCGCCGTTGAGCAATCAGGCCGTTTCCTGAGTTCGATCTACGAAATTGATTACCGCGATATGACCCGGGAAACCTGGCGGCGTGCCCGAGCATCTTTTGATCAGGCATATGAAGAATTCCGAGATCACTTGATCACTGCATGGGACCATCTTGAGGAGGCTGAGAAATGAGCAAGAAAAGACGCGTCTTTGACATTGATTTTGAAGATGTAGAACCATCTGTCCCCGCGGGGACACCGGAAACGCGACGCGGACCGATGGCAGCAGCGATTGCTGAAAATGCTGATGCACTGGCCGCGCGTCAATCGGCCGAGGCGGCCATCCGTGCCGAGAATGATGCATTAGCGCACGAACATGTGCGCCTGAAAAAGGCCGGGCTGATCACTGATCTTATCCCCTTGGATCTGATTAAGTCCGAAAAGCTGACCCGCGATCGGGTTTCAGGACGCGACGAAGAAATTGATGAACTTAAATCGTCGATCCGTGACATCGGTCTGTCCAATCCCATCAGGGTTGAAAAGCTGGAACAGGGGTATGAATTGATCCAGGGCTATCGTCGACTAACGGCCTTTCGTGAGTTGTATGAGGAAACCGGCGACCCGGCCTATGCAGCAATCCCGTCCGGAATCAACGCTTCTGGGGAGCAAATTCAACAGCTTTACCGACGTATGGTCGACGAAAACCTGGTGCGACGGGCTGTATCCTTTGGCGAAATGGCGGTGCTGGCGATTGCCTATAGGAGCGAAGATCCGACCGTTGAAAGCTATGATCGCGCGGTCGAACTGTTGTTTGCCTCATCAGGCCGACAGCGCCGCAGTTACATAAAATCATTCGTGCGCCTGATCCAGCAAGTTGGTGGTCAGCTTGAGCATCCAGAGGCGCTGCCACGTGCGCAGGGTTTGAGCCTTCTAAAGCGTATCGAAGAAGACCCGGCGCAATGTGATGTGTTTAAGCAAATGCTGAGCAAGCAGGCAGGGCGTACCGTTGAGCAAGAACAGAGTCTAATACAGCAGTTTTTGAGTCTAAAGTCAGCTTCAAAGCAGAAATCAGAAGCTCAAAAAACGGCCAAGACGACGTTCCGAATGATCCGGCCAGAAGGCACAGCAAAATGCACAGCTGCTGATGGCCGTATTGAATTGCAGCTGGACCGCGATTTCAGCGGGCTTGAGCGTAAACGCCTTGAGGCAGCAGCCCGGGCATTTTTCGACACATTGGACGGGTAGGGCAGGGGGCTGTCCCCGCGGGGACAGCTTTCATTTACAACCTTGCAGCATTGCTCAGACTGGCGCGCAACCGGTCGCGCCGATGCGGCGCAGGACATGACCGAAGAAGGGCAGGGGGGGCGGACAGCTAGCCCCGAGCATGCAGTAGCAACCCAACTTGAAACTTTGCTGAACTCTGGCCTCAAAGCGGCATAAGTTGACAGCAGTCAACTTTTCCAGAAGGCTTTGGTTTTCTCGCCACCGCGTTTGGCTGCGGACACGTTTCGGCTGGCCAGTTCCAGCAGTTCCATGTTCAGCTCAATCGGACGATCCAGATACCGACAGGCGGCGATGATATGACGGATCAGAAATCCCGGATGAGCGCCCGAAGTGACGTGATTTTTGGCCTCATACTCAGCCTGAAAAAACTCTTCCACCACCGAACGGTTCCATTTCAGATCATGCTCAATGCAGGCGTCTTCAAAGATCTGAATATAATCTTCACGGGTCGGGCTGGGGACGTGGATTTTGAAATAGATCCGCCGCAACGATGCACCATCGCCCAGTTCTTCGGGCATCATGTTCGAGGAAAAGACAACCAACTGGTCAAACGGGACTGTAAATTTCTTGCCGGTGTGTAACGACATGATATCAAAGCCTTTTTCCAGAGGAACAATCCACCTGTTGAGGAATTCCTGCGGTGTGGACGTCTGCCGCCCAAAGTCATCGAGAACAAACACACCGCCAAGGGCCTTGAGGTGCATCGGAGCCTCGTAAAACCGCGATGTGGGATCAAATGACAAATCCAGCATATCCAGGCTCAGCTCGCCGCCAGCGATCACAACGGGGCGTTTGCAGGCAAGCCAGCGAGCATCAATCGGATCGGTGCCTTCGGGCAGGTCATCTATTTCGTGCAGGGTTTCGTCGTAGAACCGGATGATCTGATTGCCGACCAGCAGGGCATACGGGAAAAACACCGTGTCATGAAACGAATCCCCCAGCGCCTCGGCCAGTGATGTCTTGCCGTTTCCCGGCTCACCATACAGCAAAACCGAGCGTCCGGAATTTGCCGCAGGCCCCAGCTGAGACATCAGCCCCTTGGGCAGAACCAGATGCGACATCGCTTTTTCAATCTCGTCACGGTGAATTTGTTCATTGTTGATGGATTGCCTTCTGATCTGTTTTTCAAACATCGGCAGGGTGACCGGGGCAGGGCCCACATATTGTGAGACCAATATCGCCTCAAGTGCCCACTTCTTGCCGAGATCTGTCAACGAGTACCGAATGTCCGATTTGATATCAGTCGTTTCCAGCCCTTGCGCCTCGACCAGCGTAAGCGCGGTCATTTCCTTGATCAGCTGACGACAGACCAGCTTTGGCAGCTGAATTTGCTCGGCAATCTGAGCCGGGGTGACTGTGCCGCTTTCATGCATGATCTTGCAGGTCAACCCGATCAGAAAGCTGGAACTAAGCCCAGTTTCTTCGATGGTCTTGGGTGGCACGGCGCAGGTAAAAACGGTCAATGGAACCTCCTGAATGCAATTCATCAATTTTGCAATGATCCTGCGTGATAAGACGCGGTTATCCAACCTTTTATAATGCACTGCTGAATCGCGTATCCAGACTTTGGCAAATATGACGCGTAGATAATACCGAACAGGGCAGGGGCTTTGCTTGTCTTCTGCTCCTTTTTGTAGTGACTTATCTGCAACGAGCGGTTCCCGAAGGGCAGGGGGCCAATTTGAGGGCAATATTTAGGTTAAGATAGCTCATAGAATATGCGCAGCACCATATTGGAAAAAGCTGAGTTCAGTCGTGATTTTAGCAGAAATATGTGAAACGCAATTGAAACAGCGGCGTTTCAAGAAATCTGGTTTCTTGGACTTGAATAAAATGCGAGTCTGATATGCCCAGTGAAGCAGAAAAGCGTTCATTCGCCAACCGATCGGTCCGATTGGCATTCATCGCAAGCTGGTGTCTGTTGGTTTTATGTGCCCTATTTTCCAGCGCGGTCGGGTTTGCGTTGCCAAGTTGGGATGCGCAAGAGTTAGATTTACCCATATCACTGATCCTTTTTGCCACCCAGGATCATTGGTGGTTGTGGGGCGCGGTGATTGCGTTGCCTGTTGCATGGAACCTGAGCCCATCTGAACCTTTACGGCCCATTCAGCAATCGGTTATTACCAATTTCTGGCTTATAGGAATAGCATTGCTGACGGTTGTTTTCGTCGCGGCTGGTGCGTCTTTGATCTATCGAAATTTTGCACTGTCGATGGATGAATTCATGATGCTTTACCAATCCATCATATTTCAAAATGGATATTTTGTTGCACCTGCTGATCCGGATTGGTTGCCGATGGCAAGCGCGTTGCGACCAGGTTTCCTAATTATTGATTGGAACTATGGGTATTGGGCTTCGGGTTATCGGCCCGGTACATCAGCTTTGCATGCTGTGTTCAGCCTGTTCGGGATTGGCGGGCTGATGAACGCGTTGTTTTGTGGAGCGTCGGTCGTTCTTGTGGCGGCCATTGCACGACAAACTTTGCCGGATTGTAAGGGAGCAGGATTTTGGGCCGTAATTTTCCTGCTGATATCGCCGCAGTTTTTGCTGATCGGCATGTCGCCTTATACAATGAATGCGCACCTTCTGGCCTCACTCCTCTGGCTATATTTGTTCACGCTGGACCGACCTGGGGCACACATCATGGCTATGGCTGTTGGGGCATTTGCGTTTGGGCTTCATCAGGTCAACGTTCATGCGATGTTTGCTCTGCCGTTTTTGGTGCATCTGTTGGTTTGGCGCGGAAGATGGAAGCTGGCAGCAGCTTACATGCTGACATATACCATTGCTCTGGGTGTCTGGATCTTCTGGATGGATATCGCCGTCTGGGCGCAGGGCCTTGACCCCATTGAGCAGGATTTGGTTGCGAGCAGCGATGGCGGTGTCGTTTACCTGAAAAACGCGCTTGATAGCGGGCTGAACCAGCAATCGTGGGAGAAGGTAATATTCTGGGCGATGAACCTGTCTCGTTTCCTGGCATGGCAAAATGTGATTGTGGTTCCCTTGTTGATTTACGCGTTGAAATCCTGGCGGAAACTACCTGTTGTTCTGAAGCTCATGGCAATATCGATCGTTACGACGTTGCTGCCCTATATCGTGCTGATGCCGGACCAGGGCCATGGTTGGGGATACCGCTATTTGCATCCCGTTCTGGGAAATATCGCGATTTTGGCGGCTTTTGGATTATTAAATGTCGGACCTGCCCTCTTTGGAAAACTCTGCAGGATTGCTCTTTGGGTTACAGCGTTCACTTTTATCATTGGAGTGCCTCTGCGGGCGTACCAAACGCATACAGTCATTGCGCCGATGGACCGCGCGATGAATTATATTGATGGCCAGAGTGCAGATATTGTTTTGGTTGATACGAAAAGCATTTGGTACGGAAGTGATCTGGTTCGGAACGACCCGTTTCTTACAAATTCGCCGATTGTACTGTCTAATGCGCATCTTTCGGACAAGAATTTGGCGATGTTGTGCCAGACCAATACAATCAATCTTGTTGCTGCAGAAGAGTTGATGACGTTCGGTATCAAACGGCTCCGTACGTCAGCTGAGGACAACCCGATTGAATCTGCGCATGACCGGCT
>DFBW01000195.1:0-4390 GCA_002366775.1 Roseovarius sp. UBA3070
CAGCTGCTCTATCCCTCCATGGGCAAGATGATGGCCAAGAAGGCCGGGTGTGATGACGCCTGGCTGATCGAAGATGGGTTTGTGACCGAAGGCACATCAAACAACGCCTATATCGTGAAGGGCAACAAGATCATCACCCGCGCGCTGAGCAATGACATTTTGCATGGCATCACCCGCGCCGCCGTTTTGCGGTGTGCCGCTGAGGCGCAGATGGAAGTGGAGGAACGCAACTTTACCATTGATGAGGCAAAGGCGGCGGATGAGGCGTTTGTCACCTCGGCCAGCACATTTGTCATGCCAGTGGTTGAAATTGACGGAGCCACATTGGGCGACGGCAAGCCCGCTCATGTGGCCAAGCGGCTGCGCGAAATCTATCTGGAAGAGAGCCTGAAAGCAGCGATCTGATAGAGGGCCGACCTCTCGGCAAAGGGCATCGTTCATGGCAGGCCCAGGATATACTGCTAAAGCGCGACCGGCACAGCGGTGCGGGGGCCCACTGACCTGATCTGAACGGGTGTGGTTGCGGTTGTCGGCCAGTGCGGGCGGTCTATAGATTGTCCCGAAGTGGCTTCATCGCCTGGCGATACGCCGTTTCAACCGCCTCGCGGGCCACATGTCGGCCATCCCGAACCATGTGGCGGCCCGCAGACCAGACATCGCGCACCATGCGGTCATCCCCGGCAAATATCCAGCTATCCAACAGCATGTCACCTTCATGGCCTTCCAGATCAAAGTGGTCGGCATCCAATGTCATCAGATCCGCCCATCGCCCTGTGGCGATCTGGCCCGAGGCGCGCCCAGCAGCCTGAGCACCCCCCTTGCAAACCGCGTCAAACAAGCGGCGCCCGGTGGACAGCTCGGGCGTGGCCAGTGCGGCGCGGGACAGGTCGCGCAGACGTTGAGAATAATCCAGCGTGCGCAGTTCCTCGGACAGTGAAATGCGGATGTTGGAATCCGAACCAATGGCAATTGCCCCGCTTGCGCCAAGCCAGCGCACCCCATCAAATATACCATCCCCAAGGCTGGATTCGGTGATCGGGCACAGGCCTGCCACGGCCCCAGTCGCCGCCAGTTCGGTGGTTTCGTGGGGGTGCATTTGGGTGCAGTGGATCAGGCACCATTGATCTGTGACCTCGGCGTTGTCCAACAGCCATTCCACCGGGCGTGCCCCCCAGGCGGCCTGAACATCCTGCACCTCTTTGACCTGCTCGGCCAAGTGCAGATGCACAGGGCCACCGGCGGCCAGTTCGGTCGCTTTGCGGATATCCTCGGCCGCGACAGCACGCAGGGAATGCGGGGCAACGCCCATGTTTGTATCGGCGGGCAAATCGGCAATCGCGGCGCGGCTTTCCTCCATCAGGCGGGCAAAGCGGGCGGGATCATTGCCAAAGCGGATTTGGCCGGGACCAAGGCCCGATTTATCACAGCCGCCGTATTGATATTGCACCGGCAAAAGCGTCAGACCGATGCCGGTCTGGTGCGTTGCGGCAGCGATACGTTGCGCCATTTCCGACAGGGCATCATAGGGCACGCCGCCGGGTTGGTGATGCAGGTAGTGGAATTCCACATTGGTGGCATAGCCGGCCTCCAGCATCTCCATCTGCACCAGTGCGGCGATGGCTTGCACCTGATCAGGCGTCAGTTGATCAAGGAAGCGGTACATCAGTTGGCGCCATGTCCAAAAGCTGTCTTTGGGATCGGGGCCGCGGCGTTCGGTCATGCCGGCCATGGCACGCTGAAAGGCGTGGGAGTGGGCATTTGCAGGCGCGGGCAACAAGATGCCCACCTGAGTACCCGACGGCGCAACACCGGTTTTTACTGAGGCGATGCGCCCTGCCCCGTCTGCCGTTACGGCCACGTCCTGCGCCCAGCCATCGGGCAACAAGGCGGTCTTTGCCCAAATCGTGGTCATGGCGCAATCCCGTGTTGACTCAAATATTATGTATATACATAATATTTGTAACGACTCTTCAACGCAAGATGATTGTGACCGGGATGCTGCTGGGAAATGCGACGATTGCCACCATGGCTGAGGGGGCAGGCTATGGCCTGCTTCAAAAAGGGGCTGTCTGGGTGCAGAATGGCCAGATCACCTGGGTTGGACCCGAGGCGGATGCCCCTGAGCAAGCTGGGCCAGCTGAGGATATGCAAGGGCGGTTGATCACCCCCGCCCTGATTGATTGCCACACCCATATAGTGCATGGCGGCAATCGCGCGGGCGAATTTGAGATGCGCCTGAACGGGGCCAGCTATGAAGAGGTGGCGCGGGCGGGCGGCGGGATCATTTCGACCGTCAAGGCCACGCGCGGGGCGTCTGAGGACACGTTGCTGGCCGGGGCGCTGCGCTTTGTTGATGCGCTGATCGGCGAGGGTGTCTCGGTGATCGAAGTGAAATCCGGCTATGGGCTGGATATCGAGACCGAATTGAAAATGCTGCGCGTGGCGCGGGCGATTGAACAGGTCCGCCCAGTGCGGGTCAGGACCAGTTTTCTGGGGGCACATGCTCTGCCTGCTGAATATGCCGGGCGCGCGATGGAGTACATCGAGACCCTCTGTATCCCCGCACTTGAAGCGGCCCACTCCGCAGGGCTGGTTGATGCCGTGGACGGGTTTTGCGAGGGCATCGCCTTTTCGGTTGAGGAAATTGAGCCGCTGTTCACACGCGCCAAAGAGCTGGGCATTCCTGTCAAACTGCACGCCGAACAACTGAGCAATATTGGCGGCACGCAACTGGCCGCACGCTTTGGGGCTTTGTCGGCGGATCATGTGGAATATGCCAATGACGCCGATGCGCAGGCGCTGGCCAGATCAGGGTCTGTTGCCGTGATCCTGCCAGGGGCGTTTTACACATTGCACGAAACCCAGGCACCACCCGTTGAGGCATTTCGCAAGCACAACGTAGCGATGGCCCTGGCAACAGATTGCAATCCGGGATCATCGCCGCTGGCCTCGTTGCTGCTGGTGATGAACATGGGTTGCACGCTGTTTCGTCTGACACCTGAGGAGGCATTGACCGGGGTCACACGCCACGCCGCACGCGCATTGGGGCTGGATGACACCGGCGTCATTGCCCCCGGCAAGCGCGCCGATCTGGCGATCTGGAATGTGAGTGAACCGGCTGAGCTGGCGTATCGCATCGGGTTCAATCCGCTGCACCGGCGGATTTTCGGAGGCGAAGGCTAATGGGCGTTTTGACCCCCGGCACAGCGACGCTGACACAGCTTGAGGCGATCTGGCGTCAAAGCCTTGCTGTCACGTTGGACCCATCGGTGCAGCCCGCTGTTGAGGCCGCCGCCGAACTGGTGCGCCGTGCCGCGGCTGGCAACGAGGCGGTGTACGGCGTGAACACCGGCTTTGGCAAACTGGCCAGTGTGAAAATCCCATCAAAAGACACAGCGCAATTGCAGCGCAATCTGATCCTGTCACATTGCTGCGGTGTGGGCGAGCCGCTGGACACCCCCACCACGCAGCTGATGATGGTGCTGAAACTTCTGTCACTGGGGCGCGGCGCATCGGGCGTGGCCTGGTCCACGGTGCAATTGCTGCAAGCTATGTTGGCCAAAGGTGTAACGCCGGTGGTGCCCGATCAGGGATCGGTCGGGGCATCGGGCGATCTGGCCCCGCTGGCACATATGNNTATGGCCGCCACCATGATGGGCGAAGGTGAAGCGCTGATTAACGGCACACGCATGACATCCAGCGAGGCATTGGCCAAGGCCGGGCTGACGGCGGTTGAACTGGGCCCCAAGGAAGGGCTGGCGCTGATCAACGGTACGCAGTTTTCCACGGCCTGCGCATTGGCCGGGCTGTGGGGTGCGTGGCGCAACGCACAGGCCTGTATTGTGACAGCAGCGCTGAGCACGGATGCCATCATGGGATCAACTGCGCCGTTGGTGGATGAAATTCACACGTTGCGCGGCCACTGCGGCCAGATCACCGCCGCACGGGCGCAAAGGGGCCTGATGGAGGGCTCGCAAATCCGCGAGAGCCACCGCGAGGATGATACCCGCGTGCAAGACCCCTATTGCATCCGCTGTCAGGCGCAGGTGAGCGGTGCCGCGATTGATCTGTTGCGGCGCGCTGGTGACGTGTTGGAAATTGAGGCCAATGCGGTGACGGACAACCCTCTGGTTCTGGTGGGCGAAGGGCGCATCGTATCGGGCGGCAATTTCCATGCAGAGCCGGTGGGTTTTGCCGCGGATCAGATAGCCATGGCTGTGGCAGAGATCGGTGCGATTGCGCAACGCCGCGTGGCGCTGATGGTGGACCCGACTTTGAGTTTCGATTTGCCACCGTTTCTGACGCCTGAACCGGGGCTGAACTCGGGGTTGATGATTGCCGAGGTCACAACAGCAGCCCTGATGAGCGAGAACAAACATCTGGCCAATCC
>DFBW01000195.1:4525-6676 GCA_002366775.1 Roseovarius sp. UBA3070
TGCGCAAAGCGGTGCCTGTGCTGGAAGCGGATCGCTATCTGGCGCCTGATTTGCATTCTGCGGCCCTGCTGATCCGTGATGGGGATCTGGTGGCTGCGGCTGGTCTGGAGATGGAGCTGTGAGTGCTGCTTGGCCCGTGGTGATTAAGTATTTGTGGAAAGATGAAGCGAGGGGGCGTCATGCAACCGGTTGAAGTGGTTCAGGGGGATAGCCCCATTGTGTTGGGTCTGCCCCATACCGGGACATATGTGCCGGGCGATGTGCGCGCACGGCTGAATGACCTTGGCAAGGGGTTGGCCGACACGGATTGGAATATTCACAAGTTGTATGACGGGTTATTGCCCGGCGCGACCACTGTGCGCGCTACGTTTCATCGCTATGTGATAGATGCCAACCGTGATCCATCCGGGGCGAGCCTGTACCCGGGGCAAAACACCACCGGGCTGGTGCCGATGACTGATTTTGAGGGGGCCGACATCTGGGCCGTGCCGCCATCGGGCGGCGAAGTAGAGCATCGCCGCGAGATGTTTCATGCGCCCTATCACGCAGCACTGGAAGCCGAGATGCAGCGCGTGCACGCCAAACACGGGGTGGCGGTTTTGTATGATTGCCATTCGATCCGTGGGCGCATTCCGTTTCTGTTTGAAGGCACATTGCCGGACTTCAACATTGGCACCAACGAAGGTGTGACCTGTGCCCCTGCGATTGCATCGGCGGTTGAGGGCATATGTGCCCGCGCCGAGGGGTATTCCTTTGTCAGCAATGGCCGTTTCAAGGGCGGCTGGAGCACCCGCCACTATGGGCGGCCCAATGAGGGCTGGCACGCCATCCAAATGGAACTGGCGCAATCCACCTACATGGAGGAGGCC
Source organism: Roseovarius sp. UBA3070 (assembly GCA_002366775.1). Taxonomy (GTDB): domain Bacteria; phylum Pseudomonadota; class Alphaproteobacteria; order Rhodobacterales; family Rhodobacteraceae; genus Roseovarius. The sequence goes on from DFBW01000195.1 coordinate 5,395, forward strand.
GCGCCCTGGCCCTATTTGCACGATCGCGCCGACAGGCTGCGCGTGCATCTGAAAGACATTCTGACAGCGATTGATGCAATCGCCCGAAACGGAGACCTGACATGAAAAACCCGCGCCACAACACCCGCGATATTTACCCCGCCACAGGCGCCGAGATCACCGCGAAAAGCTGGATGACCGAAGCGCCGATGCGCATGCTGATGAACAACCTGCACCCCGATGTGGCCGAGAACCCGCACGAGTTGGTGGTTTATGGCGGCATTGGCCGCGCCGCGCGCACATGGGAGGATTTTGATCAGATCGTCGCCAGCCTGAAAGATCTGGAGGAAGACGAAACCCTGCTGGTGCAATCGGGCAAGCCGGTGGGCGTGTTCAAGACCCACGCAGATGCCCCACGGGTGCTGATTGCCAATTCCAACCTCGTGCCACATTGGGCCAATTGGGATCATTTCAACGAGCTCGATAAAAAGGGTCTGGCGATGTACGGCCAGATGACCGCCGGATCATGGATTTACATCGGCACACAGGGCATTGTGCAAGGCACCTACGAGACCTTTGTTGAGGCCGGACGCCAGCACTATGACGGCAATCTGACAGGCCGCTGGATATTGACCGCCGGGCTGGGCGGAATGGGCGGAGCACAACCCCTGGCCGCTGTGATGGCTGGCGCGTGCTGTCTGGCCGTGGAGTGTGATGAAACCCGCGCCGAATTCCGCAAACGCACGAAGTATGTCGATGAAATATGCCATGATCTGGATGAAGCATTGGCGATGATCGACACCTGGACCAAGGCGGGCGAGGCCAAATCCGTGGCATTGATTGGCAATGCGGCGGATGTATTCCCTGAGTTGGTAAAGCGTGGCGTAAAGCCCGATATCGTGACCGATCAGACCAGCGCGCATGACCCGATACATGGGTATTTGCCACAGGGTTGGAGTGTCGCCGGGTGGCGCGCCAAACAAGAGAGCGACCCCAAGGGTGTCGAGAAAGCCGCGCGGGCCTCTATGCGCGTACATGTGGCCGCGATGGTTGATTTCTGGAACGCCGGTGTGCCGACGCTGGATTATGGCAACAACATCCGTCAGGTGGCCCTGGAAGAGGGGCTGGAAAACGCCTTTGCCTTCCCCGGTTTTGTGCCCGCGTATATCCGGCCGCTGTTTTGCCGCGGCATCGGGCCGTTCCGCTGGGCCGCACTGAGCGGCGATCCAGAGGACATTTATAAAACCGACGCCAAGATGAAAGAATTGTTCCCGGAAAACACCCATCTGCATCAATGGCTGGA
>DFBW01000079.1 GCA_002366775.1 Roseovarius sp. UBA3070
GCGCAATCTGCCGATGGCTGCGGCCAATCTGAACAAAGTTGGCGGGCGAAAAAGCCGGATGATTCTTACTTTGGTGGGTGTCACCTTTGCCAAAGCGTTGTTGTAACTGTGGCTGAGCAGCCCGTTGTTTACCCAGCGCGTGCTGACTGTTTTATGCGTGTTCTTCCTTGTGATCATGGTTCTTGGCATCCTGCACGAACGGGATGTGATGGACCGCCTCAGCCCTGCCATGCCGCTTGAAGGGGGCTATACCCCCCCCGTCAGCCTGTTGCGGGTCAATGCCATGATGGCCGCGCTGATCATCGCCATGAACGAATGGCTGATCTTTTACGAAAGCCCGGCTGTCTGGATCACGGTCATGCCGGTTTTCATGCTGGTATTGCACGGGGTGTACTGGACGGCGGTTCTGATGACCTTGCCCGCCAATAAGGGCGAACCGGCTTAGGAATTTACCTTCTACCCGCGAAGTAGTGTTGACTTGGCACAGCTTCGGGGGGTAGTCAAAACGACGTGGCGATTTGTTACCAGATTGCGGGCCACGATAAACAACTCCGCTAAAAGGTCAGGATGAAAGCCCCCTTTCGCTTGACTTGCGAATGGGGGTTTTTCATTGGGCTGGACGCCCGGAGGGTACTATGTCAAACGATTGGAATACACGCACCAAACTGGTGCATGCAGGCACGCGCCGCAGCCAGTATAATGAGGTGAGCGAGGCGATCTTTCTTACCCAAGGGTTTGTCTATGACAGTGCCGAGGCCGCCGAGGCCCGGTTTGTCGAGGCTGGCCCGGATGAATTTATCTATGCGCGCTATGGCAATCCCACTGTGGCGATGTTTGAGGAGCGCATTGCCGCCCTTGAAGGGGCTGAGGATGCTTTCGCCACGGCTTCGGGCATGGCGGCGGTCAACGGCGCGCTGACCTCGCTGCTGAAGGCGGGCGATCATGTGGTGGCCGCGCGGGCCTTGTTTGGCTCTTGCCTTTATATACTAGAGGATGTGTTGCCGCGCTTTGGCGTGGAGGTCAGTTTTGTTGACGGCACAAATCTGGCCGAGTGGGAGGCCGCATTGCGCCCCGACACCAAGGCGGTGTTCTTTGAAGCAATCGCCAATCCCACGCTGGAAGTGGTCGATCTGGAGGCCGTGTGCAAGCTGGCACATGGCGTTGGTGCCACGGTGGTTGTGGACAACGTTTTTGCCACGCCAGTGTTTTCACGCGCCATCCAGCAGGGCGCTGATGTGGTGGTGTATTCGGCCACCAAACACATTGATGGGCAGGGCCGCGCCATGGGCGGCGTGATCCTGGGCAGCCGTGAATTTATCCGCAAAACGGTTGAGCCATACATGAAGCACACAGGCGGGTCGATGTCGCCTTTTACTGCGTGGGTGATGCTGAAAGGGCTTGAGACGATTGATCTGCGCGTGCGCGCACAGGCGGCATCGGCACTGGCGATTTCCGAGGCTTTGGACGGGGCGGGCAAGCTGAGCAAAGTGATTTTCCCAGGCCACGCCAAACATCCGCAGAATGCTCTGGTGCAACGGCAGATGGGCAAGGGCGGCACGGTGGTCTCGCTTGAGATGGAGGGCGGGCAGGCGGCCGCATTCCGGTTTATGAATGCGCTGAAGATCGTGTTGATTTCCAACAATCTGGGCGATGCAAAATCCATCATCACCCATCCTGCGACCACGACGCACCAGCGTCTGAGCGATGATCAACGGGCCACGCTGGGCATCACACCGGGCCTGTTGCGCCTGAGTGTTGGGATTGAGGACACCGATGATCTGATCTCAGACCTCAGACAGGCGCTTGCTGCGGTATAAGACATCTGGGCTGAAGGCGTGCTGCAAATGTGCGCCTTTCGCCTGTTTGGGCCTGTCGCGTCGTTTTCAGCACTTTGTTGGCGGGAATAGCAATTTCACCCCATATCACTTATGTAATGACCAGATGGTCCAGCTTAGGTGGAATAGGCAATGAACATTCAATCATCGGACGTTACACAAAGCCCCGAGCGATCAGATGCCAAAGAGGCACTGCGCGTGCTGCGCAGCTGGGCCAAATCTGCCTCGGCTGAGGAAGTGGCCGATCTGGACCCGGCCGTTGCCCGGCTGATCCCCGGCTTTGAGGTGTCAAATTATCCCGCACTGGCAAGGGCTTACCCGGAAGAGTTTACCGTGGATGAGGCATATCGTGCCACGTTACCGGATCTGCAGAATGGGCCGAGTTCACTGATCAAGGGCTCAAAGCAGGATTTGCAGCATGTGGGCATCTCCAATTTTCGCCTGCCCATTGGCTATCACACCCGTGACGGCGCAGACCTGACTGTGGAAACCTCGGTGACTGGCACCGTCAGCCTGGACGCTGGCAAGAAGGGCATCAACATGTCCCGGATCATGCGCAGTTTTTATAAACATGCCGAGAAAACCTTTAGTTTTGAGGTGATTGAGGCGGCGCTGGATGATTACATCAGCGACCTCGACAGTTTTGATGCGCGCATTCAGATGCGGTTTTCATACCCTGTGCGTGTGCAATCCCTGCGCTCTGGGCTTGTAGGGTATCAATATTATGACTTCGCGCTGGAACTGGCGGAAAAATCCGGCGTGCGGCGCAAGTTCATGCATCTGGATTATGTTTATTCCTCAACCTGTCCCTGCTCGCTTGAGCTGAGTGAACATGCCCGCCAATCACGCGGCCAACTGGCCACGCCCCATTCACAACGTTCTGTTGCGAGGGTGTCGGTCGAAGTGCTGGAAGGGGACTGCCTGTGGTTTGAGGATCTGATCGACCTGATGCGCGATGCGGTGCCCACCGAAACCCAAGTGATGGTCAAGCGCGAAGATGAACAGGCTTTTGCAGAACTCAACGCCGCCAATCCAATCTTTGTAGAAGATGCCGCACGGCTGTTTTGTGAGCAATTTCTGAAAGATACGCGCATTGGTGATTTCCGTATTGTCGCCAGTCATCAAGAAAGCCTGCACAGCCATGACGCGGTCAGCGTGTTGACGCACGGCGAATTGTTCGGGGCCGAAAGCTTGGACCCGAAGCTTTTTACCACGCTGTTTCACGTCGGATAACACGCGCGCTGTCGCCCCCAGCACTCAGGCACAGATTCGCCCGGCGAGTATTGCACCGCGCGCAAGGCAGCTATTCGCAATGGGATGTTGATCGAGACCCTCATCTGCCCCATTTTGAAAGCGGGAGGAGACCAACGTTTAAAACGAGGTTTCCAAATGACGACTCTGACACACACACAACAGCCCCTTACCAGCCAGCCGAACCTGTTTCAGCGGTTTCTGGATTGGATGGTAGAGGCCTTCGTTATCTCTAATCTAAACCTGTCCCGGCGCGAGCAAATTGAAGCGCTGGAGGCAAAAACTGATGCGGAACTGGCCGAAATGGGCATTCGACGCGATATGATCGCGCATCACGTTTTTCACGATCTGTATTACGCCTGAGCCAAAGATAGGGTCATTGGGCGCAAAGGCGACCAGCGACCCTACTTGACACCGGGCGATACGACAGCCAACGCTGCCATTATGTTGGATATGCGGCCCGTTGGATATGTGATTGGACTTATGGTCATGGCTCTGGGCCTGGCCATGTTGCTGCCATTGCTAGTGGACATCGCAGAAGAGCGCGGCCATTGGCCGGTCTTTGCGGAAAGTGCAATCCTGACGGTGCTGATCGGTGGATTGGTGGCGCTGGCGTGCAAAAACGGTGTGCGCGAAGGGTTGACCATTCAGCAAACCTTCCTGTTGACCACCGGTGTCTGGGTTATCCTGCCGGTGTTTGGCGCCTTGCCTTTCGTGTTGGGCGAAACGGACGCGCGATTTGTCGATGCGTTTTTTGAGGCCATGTCGGGGCTGACAACAACTGGATCAACGGTGTTGTCGGGGTTGGAGGAATTGCCCAAAGGCCTGTTGTTGTGGCGTGGTGTGCTGCAATGGCTGGGTGGTGTGGGTATCATCGTTGTCGCCATGGTGTTCCTGCCCGAGTTGCGCGTGGGTGGCATGCAGATTTTCCGCACTGAAGGGTTTGATACCTTTGGTAAAATCCTGCCACGCGCCACAGAAATTGCCTCGCGCATTTCGGTGATTTATCTGGCCCTCACGTTGGGCTGTGTCTCTTGTTATTTGCTGTCGGGCATGAACGCGTTTGATGCCACGGTTCATGCCATGACCACAGTGGCCACCGGCGGATTTGCCAATTACGATGCCTCGTTTGCGGCGTTTGGCGGGGCCTCTGAATATGTCGCAGTGGCTTTCATGATGTTGGCGGCTTTGCCGTTTGTGCGCTTTGTTCAGATCACGGCTGGCACGGCCAAACCCCTGCTGAGCGATCCGCAGGTGCGTGGATTTTTCATGACCGCGATTGTGCTCGTTCTGGTGCTGACGCTTTGGCAAATGTCGTTTCAAAACGGGATCAGCGAACCGGCGTTTCGCAAGGTGGTGTTTAACACCGTGTCGATCCTGACCGGCACCGGGTACGCCAGCGCGGATTATATGCAATGGGGCAGCTTTCCAATTGCACTGCTGTTTTTCGTGGGTCTTATCGGGGGCTGTGCGGGCTCGACCTCATGCTCGATCAAAATCTTCCGGTATCAGCTGCTGTTTGCCTCGATTCGCGCGCAGACGTTGCGGATTTTCTCGCCTCGTGGTGTGTTCACTCCGCGCTATCAGGGCCGGGCAATTGACGATGACGTGTTGAATTCGGTCATGTCCTTCTTTGTCTTTTTCACTGTTACGCTGGGGATTGTTGCGGTGATATTGGGCCTGACGGGGCTTGATTTTGTCACCTCGATTTCGGGCGCATCCGCTGCTTTGGCCAATATCGGGCCGGGCCTGGGTGAGGTGATCGGCCCGGCAGGCAACTTTTCCACATTGAACGACACAGCCAAATGGGTGTTGTCGGCCAGCATGTTGATCGGCCGACTGGAATTGCTGGCAGTCTACGCAATCTTCACACTCACATTCTGGAGGGCATAATGGCCACTCGACCTTTAGGCGCGCAGATAAGCCACATGTTGAAATCCCGTGGTGTTGATGTGATTTTTGGTATTCCTGGTGTGCACAATCAGGAAATGTATCGCGGCATCGAAGAGGCCGGCATCACGCATGTATTGGCGCGCCACGAACAGGGGGCCGGCTTTATGGCTGATGGCTATGCGCGGGCGTCGGGCAAGCCGGGGGTGGCGTATGTGATCACCGGGCCGGGCCTGTGCAATGTGATGACACCGATGGGGCAGGCCTATTCGGATTCTGTCCCGGTGCTGGTGATTTCATCCTGTCTGGATGAAACCGCCGCGCGCCGTGGCCAATTGCACCAGATGCTGGATCAGGAGGGGGCTGCGCGTACGGTTTGTGATTGGTCCTATGAGGCGCGAGATGCGGGGGCGGCCTATCAGTTGATTGATCGTGCTTTGGCCGAGTTTGCCACGCAGCGCCCGCGCAGCAAGCACATTCAGGTGCCCATTCATGCGCTGGAGGATGACGCTGTGGCCGCCCCACCCGCGCCTGCGCCTGAATATGCCCGGGCGGCGCCTGACGCGGCTGTCTCACTTGTGACTGAGGCGTTGAACCGTGCAGATAAACCCCTGCTGGTGCTGGGCGGTGGCTGTGTGGCGGGGGCGAGTGCCTGGCAGGAACTGGCGCGTCGCACAGGCGCGGCCAGTTTTACAACCTATGCCGGCTCAGGTGTGATTGGGGGGGATGATCCGCTGGCCTTTGGCAGCTATCTGGCACGGCCCGACAGTGCGGGTATCATTGCCCAAGCCGATCTGGTTTTGGCAGTGGGCACGGAGCTGTCCGAAAATGACATCTGGCGGGTTGATCTGGGCCACCAGGGCCGGTTGATCCGGGTGGATATTGACCCCGAACAGCTGAATTCCATGCCCGGCACCAGCGAAGGTGTGATGTGTGACGCCGCAGCTTTGGCCAAAGCTGTGCTGGCGCGCGATCTGAATGCTGCGTCTGGCTGGTCCGCGGCTGAAGTCACTGCCGCCCGCACCCGTTGGGAAGCGGATGTTGATGCAGAGCGACCTGGCGTGGTGCCACTGGCGCGTGCGTTGGAAGAGGTGCTGCCAGACGACACGATGATCTTTTCGGATATGACGCAGTTTGCTTATGTCTCAAAGGAGATATGGACCACGCCACGCCCCGGCCACTGGCATCACCCTTATGGCTTTGGCACGTTGGGGTATGCGATGCCTGCGGCCATCGGTGGGTGTATGGCGCGCAAGGGCAAACCGACCTTGGCCATCGCCGGGGATTATGGATTTCAGTATACATTGCAGGAGTTGGGGGCGGCCGTTGAACTGGGTCTGCCATTGCCGATCATCCTGTGGGACAATGGCAAACTGAAAGAGATCGAGGACAGTATGGTGCGCGCGCAGATTGCACCGAATGCGGTGATTGCCCACAACCCTGATTTCTGCGCTCTGGCGCGGGCGTATGGGGCCAATGCCCAAGCACCATCAGACATCAAGGGAGTGCAGGATGCAGTGTTGGCGGCATTCAAGGCCGACAAGCCCACGCTGATTTATGTGACACCAGACGTGAGCTGACGCAAATCAGATATTGTGCAAAAGCGCGCCCAGCAAAGCCTGTGGCGCGTCTTCATGCACGAGGTGAGCTGCATTCTCAATCCGGGTGAAAGATTGGGCTTGCAGCGCGTTTCTGAGCTCTAACCCTTGTTCTACGGGAATGAATGTATCGCGAGTGCCCCAGCTAATATGCACGTCGAAATCGGGTTTGGCATAGAGTTGCTGAACTTGCTCGATACTGGACACAGACGCCTGTGCGATCTGGCGATAAAATGCGGCTTTGCCTGTGTCTCCTGACCAAGGGGCAAGATAGGTCGCGATAGCCTCTTCGCGCAGAGGATAATGGGCCGCTGCCTGAATATAGGCCCGGAACAAAGCCTCGTGGGCGTAATCGGGCAGGCCCGCAAACGCGGCTTCATGCGCGGCGACATGGGCATAAAAAGGCGAGCCGGATGGCAGAGTGGCAACCGCATTTACCAAATGCAGCTTGCTATAGGGGATTGCGTTGATGAAATGCCCGCGCAGGGCGGCCAGACCGCCAAAGTCATGGCCAACCACCTGAGGGCGCTGCAGCCCCCAATGGCCGATCAAGGCGGCCAAAAGATCAGATTGAACAGGTTCGGATACATCCTGGCCGTCATATTTGTCTGACTGGCCTGTTCCGATCATATCGTAAACATATACGGTGTGGGTCCGTGCCAGCCAAGGGGCGATGTTGCGCCATGCCTGTGCAGACCACGGAAAGCCATGCACCAGAACGATAGGGTCTCCTGTTCCCAGTTTGGTCCAGGAAACCAGATGTCCGTTAAAAGAGTATCGTTGATCAAGATGTAACATTGCAGCGCCTTT
>DFBW01000026.1 GCA_002366775.1 Roseovarius sp. UBA3070
ACATTGGGCACCGGATTGATGGACCCCTGGACCATCGGCGCCACCGCATTGATCCCCGCGCCCGAGATCACGCCTGATCAACTTCCGCTGCTGCTCAAGAAATTTGATGCGACAATTTTTGCGGCGGCCCCTGGCGTCTATCGCAAAATCATGTCTTCTGGCCCACTGCCAGATTTGCCAAAATTGCGGCACGGCCTTTCAGCCGGTGAAAAGCTGTCAGAGACCCTGCATCATGCCTGGGTCACGGCCACAGGCTCAGATATTTTTGAGGCATACGGCATGTCGGAATGCTCGACTTTTGTGTCAGGCAGCCCCGATCATCCGGTGCCTGCTGGCATATTGGGCCGCCCACAAACCGGGCGGCGAGTGGCGATCCTGGGCGCAGATGGCCCTGTGCCCCTGAATACCGAGGGCACGATTGCCATACACCGCTCGGATCCTGGCCTGATGCTGGAATACCTCGGGGCGCCCGAAGATACCGCAGCAAAGTTTCAGGGTGAGTGGTTTGTGACCGGAGATCAGGGCTGTATGGATGGCGAGGGCCATATCAGCTATCTTGGGCGTGTCGATGATATGATGAACGCTGGTGGTTACCGCGTTTCACCGCTTGAGGTCGAAGCGGTGATGAATACCCTCCCCGGCATTACCGCCTGTGCTGCCACCGATATTGAGGTCAAGCAAGACGCGCGGCTGATCATGGCGTTTTATACCGGGCCCGCCCCACTGGACGATACCGAACTGGCGGCCCATGCTGACGTACACCTTGCACGGTACAAATGTCCGCGCGGGTTCTTTCATATTGATGCCCTGCCCACCGGGGCCAATGGCAAAATCCTGCGGCGTGCATTGCACCCGATCTATGAGGCCCTGTATGGTGCAACTTGATATCATATCCGATCCGATCTGCCCTTGGTGTTACATCGGGAAAACCTTGCTTAATCAGGCGCTGGAGGCCCGCCCCCTCCATCCGTTCACCCAGGTCTGGCATCCCTTTCAGCTGAACCCCGACATGCCCGCCCAAGGCATGGACCGGCGCGAATACCTTGAAACCAAATTTGGCGGCAAAGANNGAAGACGGCCGTGATATTGGTGATCTCGATGTTCTGGCAGATGTGGCCGATCATGTGGGCATGGATGCCGCCGTGGTGCGCAAGCTGTTGCTGTCAGATGCCGACCTGGAAGATATCCGCACCCGTGACGCGCAATTCCGTGAAATGGGTGTCACCGGCGTGCCCACATTCATTGTTGGCGGGCAACATGCCGTCCCCGGTTGTCAACCTGCTGAACTATGGGTCAAAGTGATTGATGAACTGTCTGCAACCGACGACGCCTGAAAAGACAGTATGACTTTGCTGATGTCCTAAACACCTCAGGCCACTGACCCGAAAGAGGCCATATGCCCAAATATAGTCTGCTATCCATCTTTATCGTACTGTTTACTGTCATCGCATCCGGCACTGTGTTCTTTCACTATGTCGAGGGCTGGAGTTGGGTTGATTCCTATTTCTTCACGGTCGTCACCTTGTCCACAGTCGGCTACGGCGAGTTGGTGCCCGCCTCTCCTCTGGGGCGGATTGCCACCACCGGGTTTATCTTTGTGGGTCTGGGGGTCTTTGCATTGGCAATTCAGCAGTTCGGGCATTTTCACGTCAAGAAACGCGAGAAACACGCAGAATGGCTGATGACCTATTTGCACCGCGCGCCACCAGCCAAGCCCCCCAAAGACGACCCATCTTCAAATTCGCACAGCTGATCTGCCCATAAGCGCTCTGGCGCCGTTCCAACCCTTGTGTTAGCGCGGATATATGAGCACCCCTCCCATCACCATTGCGCGGCCCACAATTGGGCGGAGCGAATTTATCGCCTTGATGGCGATGCTGGTGGCGGCGGTGGCGTTCTCGATCGATTCTATGCTGCCTGCCATGCCACAGATCGCGGCCGAGCTAAGCCCGGATGACCCAAATCGTGCGCAGTTGATCATCACCAGTTTTGTGCTGGGCATGGGCTTGGGCACCTTTTTGGCAGGGCCGCTGTCTGACAGCTATGGCCGCAAGCCGATCATCGTTTATGGCGCGGGTCTGTATATCTTTGCCTGCGCATTGGCGTGGATGGCCCCCAGCCTGGAATTGGTGCTGTTGGCGCGAATGTTGCAGGGGCTTGGGGCGGCGGCGGCGCGTGTGGTGCCCATGGCAATCATCCGGGATTATTACGCCGGACGTGGAATGGCACGCATTGTGTCGTTCATTATGATGGTGTTCACTCTGGTGCCTGCTGTGGCGCCTTTGGCGGGCAGCGTGGTGATTGACGCCTTCGGCTGGCGTGCCATCTTTGGGATTTTTGTGGTGTTTGCTCTGCTCACCACTCTGTGGTTCAGCAGGCGTATCGACGAGCCATTGCCTGTGGAGGCGCGCCGCCCATTTCGCCCGCATGTGCTGTGGGCCAGCGCCAAAGAGGTGATCGCCCATCCTGTCGTGCGCCGCAGCACCATGGTGCAGGCCTTGTGTATGACCGCTTTGTTTTCCTCGCTCAGTTCTATTCACCAGATATTTGATGTGACCTATGATCGTGGCCTGGGGTTTCCATGGTGGTTTTGCGCCATGGCGCTGATCGCGGGATGTTTTAGCCTGCTCAATGCCAGTTTGGTGGTGCGCTTGGGCATGCACCGGTTGGTGCGCGTGGCGATGCTTGCGTTGATTGCGCTGACCAGTGGCATGATAGTGGTCAACCAAATGGTTGTGACCGGCTTGCCCTTTGCATTGTATTTCTCCTGGCAGGCAGCAGTGTTCATTCACACGTCCATGACGCTTGGCAATCTTAGTGCTATCGCGCTTGAGCCGATGGGCCATATTGCGGGCATGGCCTCCTCTGTGTTCAGTGCTCTGGCCACTATTGGCGCTGTCGTGTT
>DFBW01000109.1:0-9937 GCA_002366775.1 Roseovarius sp. UBA3070
GCAAAGCCGCATTGTCAGTCTAAATCATGCCAGGGTATCAGAATTACGACGCAATTTTGGGCCGACTGGGAAAGCACAAACTGGGCCGGTCGTGTCTTTATATCAACAAACTGGATGACATAGATATGGATGTGCTGGCTGAGTTGATCCGCACGGGTCTGAAAGATCTTAAAGCGCTCTGGCGCGTCCATCCGGCTTAGAGGCTGATGGCGGACAGGAAGTATTTTTGGAAAGATGAAGGCCGGGATATATTAAGGCTGGGCGGGGTTTTCTGGACAATTCCGCGTGGCTGTGACATTGCCGCGATGACCACAGGAGCCACACCATGACCACCACCCGTTTCGCCCCGTCACCCACCGGATATATCCATGTGGGCAACCTGCGCACTGCGCTGATGAACTATCTGATCGCCCGCAAGGCCGGTGGGACGTTTATCTTGCGGATTGATGACACCGATCCTGAGCGTTCAAAGCAGGAATATGTGGATGGCATCAAACAGGATTTGGAATGGCTGGGCCTGACATGGGACCGGGTTGAGAGGCAATCCGAGCGGTTGGAGCGCTATAGCGAGGCCGCTGATAAGCTGCGCGACATGGGCCGGTTTTACGAGGCGTTTGAGACGCCAGTGGAGTTGGACCTCAAGCGCAAGAAGCAGCTGAATATGGGCAAGCCCCCGGTGTATGATCGTGCCGCACTGGAGCTGTCGGGCGCCGAGAAAGACGCCATGCGTGCCGAACGTGGCGCCGGTGTGTGGCGTTTCAAGCTGGACCAGGAGCGTATCAACTGGGCCGATGGTATCTTGGGCGATATTTCGATTGATGCGGCCTCGGTCAGTGATCCGGTGTTGATCCGCGGGGATGGGCAGGTGCTCTATACACTGGCCTCTGTTGTGGATGATACGGAAATGGGTGTCACGCATGTGGTGCGCGGCTCGGACCATGTGACCAACACCGCGACACAAATTCAAATTATCCAGGCGTTGGGTGGGCAAGTGCCAGATTTTGCGCATCATTCCTTGCTGACTGGACCACAGGGCGAAAGCCTGTCGAAACGGCTGGGCACGCTCAGCCTGCGGGATCTGCGCGACGGCGGGGTCGAGCCAATGGCGCTGCTGAGCCTGATGGCGCGCCTTGGATCGTCCGAGCCGATTGAGTTGCGCGCCGATATGGCAGAGCTGATTGAGGGCTTTGACATTTCGCAATTCGGCGCCGCGCCAACCAAGTTTGACGAGCAAGACCTCTATCCGCTGACGGCCCGCCACTTGCAATCACTGCCCTACAAATCGGTTGAGGCCCAGGTTCTGGCCCTTGGCGTACCTGAGGAGCTGGCGCTGCATTTCTGGTCAGTGGCGCGTGATAATATCACCACCATGGCCGATCTGGAGGGCTGGTGGACCCTGTTCCGCGATGGCACCGACCCGGTGATCGACGAGGAGGACCGCGAATTTGTAGCGCAAGCGATGCAATTGCTGCCCGAGGGGCCCTACGACGGGGAAACCTGGGGCACCTGGACCGCGGCGGTAAAAGAGGCAACAGGCCGCAAGGGCCGGGGCCTGTTCATGCCGCTGCGCAAGGCGCTGACCGGCCAGAGCCACGGGCCGGACATGAGCCAGGTACTGCCTTTGATGCAGGTGATCCGCGCGCGCAGTTAATCTGCGTTTGCGCAGGGGGATATCTGCTCAGATAGCGGTTGCGCCATTGCGCCCTAAAGGTGATCCTGCGGGGTCAAATGCACGAGGTCTGATATAGCGCAAGAACAAGCCAAATTCCTGACAGGGAACCTTTTTACCCATGTCAGTGTGATGTCACTGGCAGGTTCTGTCGGGTTGATGGCGATTTTCGCGGTTGATTTCATCGACATGTTGTTCATCTCAATGCTGGGCAAATCCGAGCTGGCGGCAGCAGTGGGATATGCTGGTGCCATTTTGTTTTTCACCACCTCGTTTTCCATTGGTATCGCCATTGCCGCAGGGGCGATGGCCGCCAGGTCTTTGGGGGCGGGTGATGTGGAGCGCGCGCGTGAGCAGGCCACTTCAACCTTAATCTATGGCGTGATCTTCAGTGCAATCTTTGCTGCTGTGGTCTGGGTCAATCTGGGCGCTCTGGTGGCCATATTGGGTGCCACCGGCGAAACCGCCGATCTGGCGGTACATTATCTGGCAATCATCGTCCCCAGCCTGCCGTTGTTGATGATCGGGATGATTGGGGGCGCTTTGCTGCGCGCGCACGGCGATGCGCGCCGTGCGATGTATGCCACGATCTTTGGCGGGCTTATGAACGCTGTTCTGGACCCGATTTTGATCTTCGGGCTGGGGTTGGATCTAACCGGTGCGGCCTTGGCTTCGGTGGCGGCACGCGTGGTGATCGCGGCCACATCTCTGGTGCCGATCATGCACAGCTATGGCGGTATTGCGCGGCCCAAACCAAAGCGGCTTGTGCGTGATCTGGTGCCTTTGCTGGCCATTGCGGTGCCTGCCACATTAACCCAACTGGCCACGCCGGCAGGGCAGGCCTATGTCACCCGCGCCATGGCCGAATACGGCGAGGCTGCGGTGGCCGGCATGGCGATTGTCGGGCGTTTGGTGCCGCTGTCCTTTGCGGCGATCTTTGCATTGTCTGGCGCAGTTGGGCCTATTTTCGGGCAAAATTTCGGAGCCGGAAACCGCGACCGGGTGCGCGGCGCATTCAACGCGGCTCTGACCTTCATCGGGCTGTATGTTTTGATCGTCGCAGCTTTGTTGTTTGCTTTGCGCGGCTCGATTGTGACGTTGTTCAACGCCGATGGAATCACGCAAGACTTGATCTTCCTGTTCTGTGGCCCCTTGGCGTTGCTCTATTTCTTCAACGGAATGCTGTTTGTGGCCAATGCCGCATTCAACAACCTGTCCCACCCGTTTTATTCCACCTGGATGAACTGGGGACGGCACACATTGGGGACAATCCCTTTTGTGATGCTGGGCGGGGCGGTGTTGGGCGCGCCGGGCGTGTTGATCGGGCAGGCAGTTGGCGGCGTGCTGTTTGGCTTGCTGGCGTATCGGCTGGCACTGAATGTTTTGCAGGAGCCAGACCTCGCACCAGGGGCAGCACCCTTCCAGCGGCAATCGCGGTTAATGCAGATTTTCCATAACAGGCGATAAGACCTGTTGTTGCCGCTAACTATCCCGCCATTTTGCTTTTTCTGGCGATTGATCCTGATGCATCGGTGACAACTGCGAATCCAGCCTGGCCAGATGTGCATCCACAAACTGCTGCTCGTCGGCGCTCAACTGGCAGTGGCGTGGATATAAAGGCGCGTGACGGTCATCCAATATAGGTGCATCCCAGCCATGGGTGGTCTCAAAAAACCGGGTGGCCCCGTCCTCGCCAAATTCCCGTAAATATCCTTGTACCACCACGTCAAGATAGCTTAGCAAAACAGGCCCTGACGCGCTGGGCACGCCGTGTTTTCCCTCGGGGATTGCATAGACCGCGATATGCGGGGCATGTGACAGGGGATGCACCACCTGGTGGGCGGCGGGCACCCGGTCATAGGCGCCTTCGCGGATGTCCAATGCCGCCCAATCCATATCGGGAACTTCGGCGATGAGCCCGTCAATTTGCGCATCCTCATCCGGCACCACCGTCAGATAGGCCACCTCACGCAGTGTCGTGTGCCGCCAGACGCGCCGCCAGCCTTTTAGTTGCGCAGGGTGAACGCCGCGATAGGCATGGGTGTCTTGGTTGACCAGGCTTCCATAACCAAAGAAATATGCGGGAGGGGTCAAATTGGCGTACCTTTGTTTTGTTCCCACTGTTGTGGCGTGCTCGACTGGCAAGCACAAGCAACGCGATGCCGATATGATCATGGGGGGGTAGCCACTTGAGTTGACCGAAACTGCATACTAACGTACACCGCGATCAGATCGGGAGAATCGAACACGTCGATGCCGAAGGAGCAACCGCCCCGGAAACTCTCAGGCCCAAGGACCGATCTGAGCAAACAGAACTCTGGAGAGTGCCCGCACAACCAAAAGGGCCGCCGAAGGGATAGCGATCTCAGGCCAAAGGACAGAGGGGGCATCGTGGCGCAAGGCATTTGCCTGGCGCGTAACCGATGCCGGATTGATGCACCATTGATCAAGCTGGCGCAAATTGGGAAGGAAACCCGATGAGCGATACTCTGCGCCAGACGCCGCTGCACGCCCTGCATGTTGAACTGGGTGCCAAAATGGTGCCATTCGCGGGCTACGATATGCCCGTGCAATATCCTTTGGGCGTGATGAAAGAACATCTCCATACCCGCGCCAAAGCAGGGTTGTTTGATGTCAGCCACATGGGCCAGGTGATTGTGAACAACCCCTTGGGCTATGGCGGTGCAGCACAGGCGATGGAGGCCTTGATGCCCGTCAGCCTGCTGCCTTTGGGTGAGAAACGCCAACGCTATGGTTTTTTCACCAATGATGATGGCGGCATCATGGATGATCTGATGATTGCCAATCGGGGTGAACATATGTTCGTCGTGGTCAACGCTGCCTGTAAAGTTGCCGATATAGCCCATATGAAGGCGCATATGACCACCTGTGATGTGCAGGAAATCTCGGACCGGGCGCTGCTGGCGCTGCAAGGTCCGGCTGCTGAGGCGGTGTTGGAGCCAGTCGCGCCGGGATGTGACATCATGAAGTTCATGGATGTGGGCATTTTCAATTCAGACTTCGGAGAGCTGTGGATTTCCCGCTCGGGGTACACGGGCGAGGACGGGTATGAGATTTCAGTGCTTGCCACCCATGCCGAAGCTCTGGCGCGTAAATTGCTTGAGCACGCCGATGTGGAGCCCATCGGACTTGGCGCGCGTGACAGCCTGCGCCTGGAGGGCGGGCTTTGCCTTTATGGAAATGATATTGATACCACCACCAGCCCGGTTGAAGCAGGGCTGACCTGGGCCATGCAAAAGGTCCGGCGCAAAGGCGGCGAGCGCGAAGGCGGCTTTCCGGGCGCTGATCGGATACTGGACGAGCTGGAAAACGGCACTTCCCGCCTGCGTGTGGGTCTGCGCCCCGAAGGACGCGCGCCCATGCGCGACGGGACAGTGCTTTTTGCGGGTGCGGACGGCGGCGAGCCCATTGGCCGCGTGACATCCGGCGCTTTTGGCCCCACCATCGAAGGCCCGATGTCGATGGGCTATGTGGACATTGCCCATACCGCTGACAACACTCAACTATTCGGGGAAGTACGAGGCAAACGCCAGCCTGTGCGCGTGGCGGCCATGCCCTTTACCCCCAACAATTTTAAACGCTAAGAAACCAGGGAGACCAACCACATGAAATTCACCGAAGAACACGAATGGCTGCGCGAAGAAGACGGCGTGATTGTTGTCGGCATTACGGAACATGCCAGCGAACAACTGGGCGATATCGTCTTTGTGGACCTGCCTGATGTGGGTACCGAAGTGACCAAGGATGAAGAGATCGTTGTGATCGAATCTGTCAAAGCCGCTTCAGATATTTTATCCCCGATTGATGGTGAGATTGTCGAGGTGAACGAAGTTCTGGCTGATGAGCCAAGCAAAGTGAACGACGATGCTCAGGGCGATGGCTGGTTCTTCAAGATCAAAGCCTCAGAGCCCAGCCAGATGGACGACTACATGGATGAAGCGGGCTACAAAACCTTCATCGGGTAACGCCTGGCGCCGGGGGCAAATTTCTTGAAGTAAGAAATTTGTGAAAAATCTTGGAAGATTTTTGGCCCCCGGCGGACGTACTTTTGGAAAGATGAAAGATGGCGCGTTGATTGCTGGCGTGCTCGAATACTGCTGGAGAAACCGATGTCTTTTAAACCAACCGACTATCTGCCGTATGACTTTGCCAATCGCCGCCACATAGGGCCGTCCCCTGTCGAGATGTCTGACATGCTGGACACGCTGGGTGTCAAAAGCCTGGATCAGCTGATTGATGAAACCGTCCCTGCCGCGATCCGCCAAAAAGAGCCGCTGAACTTTGGCAAACCAAAGTCCGAGCGCGAGCTGCTGCATTTCATGCGGGTGACGGCCTCCAAGAACAAAGTGTTGGTGAGCATGATCGGGCAGGGGTATCACGGGACAGTTACCCCCCCGGCGATCCAGCGCAATATTCTGGAGAACCCGGCGTGGTACACATCCTACACGCCCTACCAGCCGGAAATCAGCCAAGGCCGCCTTGAGGCGCTGTTGAATTTCCAGACCATGATCACCGATCTGACCGGATTGGAAGTGGCTAACGCCTCGCTGCTGGATGAATCTACGGCTTGTGCCGAAGCGATGACCATGGCGCAACGGGTGTCGAAATCTAAAGCAACAGCGTTTTTTGTTGATCGTGATTGCCACCCTCAGAACATTGCGCTGGTCAAGACGCGTGCCGCGCCTCTGGGCATTGAGGTGATCGTTGGCAACCCTGATAAGATGGATGCGTCTGCCGTTTTTGGGGCGCTATTCCAATACCCCGGAACCTACGGCCATGTGCGTGATTTCACCGATCACATTGCCAAGCTGCATGAGCACAAAGCTATCGCTATTGTTTCGGCTGATCCGCTTAGCTTGACCCTACTGAAAGAACCCGGTGCCATGGGGGCAGATATCGCTGTGGGCAACACGCAACGCTTTGGGGTGCCGATGGGGTATGGTGGCCCGCATGCGGCCTATATGGCCTGCAAGGATGCCTATAAACGATCCATGCCCGGGCGCATCGTCGGCGTTAGCATTGATGCCCATGGCAACCGCGCCTACCGCCTGAGCCTGCAAACCCGCGAGCAGCATATCCGCCGTGAAAAAGCCACGTCGAATGTCTGTACTGCCCAGGCGTTGCTGGCTGTGATGGCATCAATGTACGCTGTTTTTCATGGCCCCAAAGGCCTGCAAGCCATCGCACAGCGCATTCATCGCAAAACCGTGCGCATGGCCAAAGGGCTGGAAGATGCCGGGTTCAAAGTGGACCCTAAGGTGTTTTTCGACACCATCACTGTTGATGTCGGACCACTGCAAGCCGCTGTGATGAAATCGGCGCTGGATGAAGGTTTGAACCTGCGCAAAGTGGGGGAAACCCGTGTTGGCATCACCCTGGACGAGGCGACGCGCTCCAAAAACATCGAAGCGGTCTGGCGCGCCTTTGGCATTTCGCAGTTGGATGATGATTTCGCGCCCGACTACCGTGTCCCAGAAGGGATGCATCGGAAATCAGAGTATCTGACCCATCCCATCTTCCACATGAACAGATCCGAAACCGAGATGATGCGCTATATGCGCCGCCTGTCGGATCGTGATCTGGCGCTGGATCGCGCGATGATCCCGCTGGGCAGCTGCACCATGAAGCTGAATGCCGCAGCTGAAATGATGCCCATCACCTGGCGTGAGTTTTCACTGCTTCATCCCTTTGTTCCCGCCGATCAGGCGTTGGGTTATAAGGAAATGATCGACGATCTGAGCGCCAAACTCTGTGACATCACCGGCTATGATGCGATTTCAATGCAGCCCAACTCGGGTGCGCAGGGTGAATATGCCGGGCTGCTGACCATTTCGGCCTATCACCGCGCCAATGGTGAAGGCCACCGCAATATCTGCCTGATCCCAATGAGCGCCCATGGCACCAACCCCGCCAGCGCCCAGATGGTGGGCTGGAAGGTGGTGCCGGTGAAATCGGCCGAAAATGGCGATATTGATCTGGATGACTTCAAAGCCAAGGCTGAACAACACGCAGCTGATTTGGCGGGTTGCATGATCACCTACCCATCCACCCACGGTGTGTTTGAGGAAACGGTGAATGAGGTGACACAAATCACCCACGCCCATGGTGGCCAGGTCTATATTGACGGGGCCAATATGAATGCTATGGTCGGGCTGTCTCGCCCTGGTGATCTGGGGGGGGATGTCAGCCACCTTAATCTGCACAAAACCTTTTGCATCCCGCATGGCGGCGGCGGCCCCGGAATGGGCCCCATCGGTGTCAAAGCACATCTGATCGAACATCTTCCCGGCCATCCCGAAACCGGTGGTGAACAGGGGCCAGTGTCAGCAGCCCCCTTTGGATCCCCCTCGATCTTGCCGATTTCCTGGGCCTACACGCTTTTGATGGGCGGCGAAGGCCTGACCCAGGCCACCCGCGTGGCGATCCTGAACGCCAACTACATCGCCAAGCGATTGGAAGGCGCATATGACGTGCTGTATCGCGGCGGCAATAGCCGTGTCGCACATGAGTGCATCCTTGATACGCGCCCCTTTGAAAAAAGCGCCGGGGTCACGGTAGATGACATCGCCAAACGATTGGTGGACAATGGGTTTCATGCCCCCACGATGAGCTGGCCCGTGGCCGGTACGCTGATGGTGGAGCCGACGGAATCAGAAAGCAAAGCTGAACTGGACCGGTTCTGCGATGCCATGCTGGCCATCCGCGAGGAAATCCGCGCCATCGAAGACGGCAAGATTGATGCGCTCAACAATCCGCTTAAGAACGCGCCGCACACGATGGAAGACCTGGTGCGCGAGTGGGACCGCCCCTATACGCGTGAACAGGCCTGCTTCCCGCCGGGGGCCTTCCGGGTGGATAAATACTGGCCGCCGGTCAACCGGGTCGACAATGTCTATGGCGACAGAAACCTGATCTGCACATGTCCGCCCATGGCAGATTATGCAGACGCCGCCGAATAGGCATTCCCATTTGCGTAGACCCAAACAGAATAATGGCCCCGAAACCTCGGGGCCGCTTTTTTTTGGTGCTAAAAAACCTTAACTAAGGTTTGGTATCTAAAATACAGATGCTCCGGAGAGAGTAACTTAACCGGAGCGACGTCTTGCCATCGGAACAGGAAATTGATGGGCAGGCTGTCTGATATGTATCGAAATAGCCCGCCTGAGCAGGGGCGTCATACTCCAGATGGGGTAAACTTTGATTAAAGTGTTTTAAAAAGACCTTAGCTGCCCTTTTGGGGCGCAAGGCAGTGGCCCCCTTAGACGTCTTGCGGCGCTGTTGCCTTCGTTTGCAACGCGATGAAAGCCGAAGCAATTTATTTGCCCAGATAGGGCGCCAAAATGTCCAAGGCGTCGCGCCAATAGCGGAAGAAAACCAACTGGCCGGCATCTTCATATTCACGGTACTCAATCCAGTCAAAATCGCGCTGAAACTCTTTGAGGGTTTCAACCGGCACCTGCGGGTCTTGCAAGCCGTTCATAAAGATCACGGGCAGGGTGTCTTGCAGCGGGATCAGATCATCGGACCAATCAGTTTTTTGACGGCCCAAAATCTGCGCTGAAAACGCGGCATGAGCCGAATGATCCTCTGATAACGCCACTTCTGATCCGGTGACTATCGCCTCAAAAACATCTGTATTTTCAAAGATCTCCACATCGGCAGGGCATTGCCCATACACGGCATGGATAAACCCGCGCTTGCCAATTTTACGCGCCAGCAAGAACCCGGCTTTAACCATGAATGGCAGCAAATGTGGTGTATATTTCGCACCGGCCAGAATGAACCTGTGCCATTTTTCCATCCGCTCAAACTGTTCACGGCGGGTCAATGGCAGCACCCCGGCACATCCCAACAAAGCGGTGATGCGATCAGGCTGTTCCAGTGCCAGCTGAAACCCGTAATAGCTGTCGCCGCCCATGCTGATGATGGGGCAACGGGTCACGTTTTCGGCGTCCAGTATCTGGCGCGTGTCAGCAAGAAGGGCGGCGTCATAATCCACCTTTTTGCTGACTGGATCAGACAGGCCATAGCCTGCACGCACCGGAACGATGACACGAATGCCGCGACGTTCAGCCTCGGCTTCGGCGGGGGCGGGCCAACGCACCAAGCCATAATCCAAAGGCAAAAACAAAACAGGCGCGCCGCGCGGATCCCCCAAAACCAGATAATCCAACCGCCGCCCGTCAGCGGAGAGAAGGGATTTGAACTCGCGCTCTTTCAATGCGCCTGTGCCACGGCTGACAACCC
>DFBW01000109.1:10084-12635 GCA_002366775.1 Roseovarius sp. UBA3070
GCGGTCAGCCCAAAGGCCTGACGCAAAATGTCGCAAAACCCATCGGGCCAGCCCACTTCGTTAGAGGCCGCCAGCACCAGTTTCTTCCCGTCGGCCGTGGAACACAGTTGCAACCGCAGTACAGTGAACCGGCCCATCGCGCGTGATCTCACCCGCAAAATCGCAGTGTTTTCAGGGCTGTCTGACAAAACCGAGCGCACCGTCCGCCGCACGGCCTCAATATCTTCGGTGTTCACCGGCAAGTCAGCCAGGCGTGATGTATCGCTCAACCCCAGCAGGGTTTTGGCAGCACCATTGGTGGCACGAATGGCGTGTTCACGATCCAGAATAAAGGCGGCAACCCTGTCAAACGGGGCAAGGATACCTTCCAGCTCGTTGGTCTAACTGGTGGTGTCCACGCGGTCCAGAAAGGTGCTGGCGCGTTCAAAATGCCCGGCAATCAGCGGGTCATCCAGCAGGCGCGGGGCCTCAAAATTGGCCTCAGCGCGCAGCGGGCGCAGGGCGCTTTCCCAGTGATCCAGCAGGGCTTCGTATCGGGCAGGGTCCAGCGCCACATCATACAAACGGTCAATCGCCGCCTCCCGATCCAAATCGGAGAGCGTTGATTTTAAGTTCCCTTTAGACTCTTTAGGCGAATTTTCGACCACGAGTTCCTGTTCCTTTAACCACCAGTCTAGGCATTACGCAGCGGTTTGACAGGTCAGCTGTGTCAAAAGTTAACGATTTCGCGGATTTTTCACGACATCAGGAAAGAAAACCGATCGCGCAACCGCTTCCAACTGTCCACATCCGGGGCCGCCAACAAATACCCTTCCGTGAGGCCGGCATTATAATCCGAGCCATCAAGCATCGCCACATGCCCGCCCGCCATCTGGCAAATCAAGACACCGGCAGCGTGATCCCAAGGGTTCATCGTCCCAGAGAGGCAAAAATCCATGTTGCCCTGCGCCAGGGTGCGATATTCGTGGCACGAACAGCGCAACACCTGCGTGCGGCCAAAGTCTGGCAGGGCAACAGCCATTTCATCCTGTTTGCCACGCTCCAGCAGATAGAGGTGAATATACCCCGACATTTCGCTCAGAGTGCCCCCTTTTGAAACGCTCAATCCGCGTTCCGCGCCCACAGCACGCACCATGCGCGCAGGTGTCGCCTCATCCGCGATGATCCAATCATCCATCACCGGGTCATACAAAAGCCCCAGCACCGGCTTGCCAAAGCGTGTCACAGCGACAATCACGCCAAACAATGGCAGGCCATTGGCGAAATTCCATGTGCCATCAACGGGATCGAGGACAAAGCACAACTCAGCCTCGGCGATCTTGCCGCGCAGTTTGTCATCCGCACTGGCCGCTTCCTCTCCTACGATCAACGCATGGGGAAACATCTGTTGCAATCCATGCGTCAGCATTGCCTCGGTTGCGGTGTCGGCCTCGGTCACCAGATCGTAACGCCCTGATTTGGTGGAAATATCCCGCACATTCATGTTGCGAAACCTGGGCAGGATCTCGGCCTTGGCGGCGCGGCGCACCAGATTGACCAGCGTGCTTTGTTGGGCGCGGCTCAGGGGCGCGGAAAGGGGGATGGGCAAGTTGTCACTCATGAAAACGATCCTGATCTTAGGTGTTGTGTTTGATTGCCATTGGGCGTGCTGGCCTGCAACGGATGCTATTCGCGTGCGCGCAATATCGCCGCCGGGCGCGCAGTGAGTGGCCCCCAGGCAAAGGCAAGCCCCGCCAGTAAGGTCACGCACAGCCCCGCGCCGATGATCGCAACTGCTGAGGACCATATCACATCAAAATGCGTCTCGAAAATGTAGTGGCTGACGGCCCAGCCCCCCAATATACCGCTGCCCAATGCCACAGATCCGGCAACTGCGCCCAACAATGCAGAGCGCCACACAAGGCTGGCCAGAATGCGCGCACGGCTGGCGCCCAGTGTTTTCAGCACGGCGGCTTCGTACCGGCGGTTCGGCTGATCGGCAGCACTTGCCCCGATCAGCACCAAAAACCCGGTCAGCAAGGTGATGGATGCCCCCCATGACACCGCTGAGGCCAACCCGGCCAGCATGTCTGACACACGTTCAATCGCATCGCGCACGCGGATGGCGGTGACGTTGGGGTATGTGGTGGTGATGTCGCGCATCAGCCCGGCCTCGGCCTTGGTGTCGGCGTAAACGGTGGCAATGAAGGAATGTGGCGCGGCGTCCAGTGCACTTGGGTTCATCACCATGACAAACCCCATGCCCGCTGTGGAAAAATCCACTGTGCGCAAAGATGTCAGCGTCGCTGTGATGTCGCGCCCAAGGATGTTAAGCGTCAGAGTATCCCCAAGGTGCAGCCCCATTTCCTCGGCGGATTCGGCTGAGAAACTGACCTGCGGCGGGCCGTCATAATCGGCGCCCCACCATGTGCCTGCGGTTACTTTGCCACGGCTTGGCGGGAGGGCAGAATAGCTGATCCCGCGGTCGCCATTCAGCACCCAATGATCCCCGGCCACATCGCGTGCGGGTTGGCCATTGATTTGGGTTATGATCCCGCGCAACATCGGCGCG
>DFBW01000178.1:0-1715 GCA_002366775.1 Roseovarius sp. UBA3070
CAGGCCGTGCGCCTGGTGCATGGAGAGATGGAGCGCGTAACGGTATTCAACGATGACCCGGCCGCCCAGGCCATGGCCTTTGTTGAGGCCGGGTGCGAATGGTTGCATCTGGTTGATCTGAATGGGGCTTTTGCCGGTGAGCCGGTGAATGCCGCCCCGGTTGAGGCCATTCTGGAACGCTGCGATGTGCCTGCCCAACTGGGCGGCGGTATCCGCGATATGGCCACGATTGAGCGCTGGTTGTCCAAGGGGTTAGCCCGCGTCATCCTAGGCACAGTGGCCGTTGAAAACCCCGCATTGGTGCGCGAGGCGGCCAAGGCATTTCCCGGTCAGGTGGCGGTGGGCATTGATGCGCGCAACGGGCGTGTCGCCACCAAAGGCTGGGCCGAAGAAACCGATGTGATGGTCACCGATCTGGCGCGCTCGTTTGAAGACGCAGGCGTGGCGGCCATCATTTACACCGACATCAACCGTGACGGCGCCATGAAAGGCCCGAATACTGAGGCCACCGCCGCATTGGCAAATGCCGTTTCGATCCCGGTGATCGCCTCGGGTGGGGTCAGCTCTATTGAGGATCTGCTGGCGCTGCGCGATTGTGGCGCGCCGCTTGATGGCGCGATATCGGGCCGCGCTCTCTATGATGGTGCGATTGACTTGGAAAACGCCTTGTCCATACTGAAATCATGACGCCTCAACGCGGAACCTGAGTCACATGCTTGGCAATATATTGCTGTCATTCTTTCTTGGGATGCCTGCGGTGGTGGCCTTTGTGAACCGCAACAGTGTCACCCACCCGGTGTCGCGCGCTATGCTGACATGGGGTGGTGGCGTGTCAATGATCTGTGCCGCCGCAATCGTGGTGCCGCTGCTGGGTTGTGAAGGCTCGTTGTTGACTGGCTATTCCAGCTGTATCGGCGGCGCTGGCATCAGCGCGGTGGTGGCTCAGGCACAACCGCTTATGATCTGGGCAGCCAAGATCTATATCCTGGCCGGCATCCCACTTGCAGTTGTCGCCTTCGCCCTTGATCAGGCCAGCCGCCGCGCCACTTAGCCGCCTGCGGCCTTGGCGGTCAGCTTGCCCAAGGCACCGGTCATTTTCTTAATGTATTCCGCGTCTTGTGGCACGCCGCCCAGATCATCCAGCGTTTCCTTGGGGTCTTCATAGGCCATCCAGACCTGCCCCGCGCCATCGCGGTAAACCAACACTTTGAGCGGCAGGAACAGGCCCGCCAGAGGGTCGTCCTGCATCGCGAGAGCACCCATCTTTGGGTTGCCGAAAATCAACAATTGTGACGGGTCCAGCTCTAGCCCCACATTCTTTGCGCCACCTGAATGATCCACGCGTGCAAAAACCGTGGCCCCGATCCCGGTCACTGCCGTCTCAAGTGCGTCCATGGTTGTGGCGACATCGCCCGTTGCCTGAACCTTGATAATGTCATCATTTGTTGCCATCGCAGGGGCCCCCATCAGTGCCAGCGCACCGGCAATACCGCCGGCCAAAATCAACCTTTTCATACCATAATCTCCTCACTCTCAGATAGATTACGTCACATCCTCTGGCATGTTGGCGGGATTGAACATAAACAATCGTGTGAATTGCCAAAGAGTCGCAGATACATGCTCAAAACCCGTATCATTCCTTGTCTCGACGTGGCCGATGGGCGCGTTGTAAAGGGCGTGAACTTTGTTGATCTGGTTGATGCCGGTGATCCGGT
>DFBW01000178.1:1852-4244 GCA_002366775.1 Roseovarius sp. UBA3070
GTGCGCGCCTTGCTGTTGGCGGGCGCTGACAAAGTCAGCTTCAACTCTGCGGCTGTCGCCAACCCGGATGTGGTGCGCGAGGCGGCAGAGCAATTCGGGTCTCAGTGCATTGTCGTGGCGATTGACGCCAAAACCGTCAGCCCCGGAAAGTGGGAAATCTTCACCCACGGCGGGCGCAAAGAAACCGGTATTGATGCGGTTGAATTTGCGCAACTGGTCGAGTCCAAGGGCGCCGGAGAGATCCTGCTGACCAGCATGGACCGTGACGGAACCAAACAAGGGTTCAATCTGCCTTTGACGCGCGCAATCAGTGATGCGGTGACTATACCGGTGATTGCCTCGGGTGGTGTTGGCACGCTTGACCATCTGGTTGACGGTGTCACCAAAGGCGGGGCCAGCGCGGTGCTGGCTGCATCGATCTTCCATTTCGGTGAATATACCATTGCTGAGGCAAAATCACACATGGCAGAGGCCGGCATTCCGATGAGGATAGACGCATGACATTGCAAGAGCTGGCACAAATCGTGGCCCACCGCGCCGAGGCCGACCCCAGCGAAAGCTGGACAGCCAAGCTGTTGGCACAAGGCCCTGAAAAAGCGGCCGAAAAATTTGGCGAAGAGGCCGTGGAGGCCATCATCGAGGCCATTAAGGGCGACCGCGCAGCGCTGACCCGCGAGGCGGCGGATGTGTTGTTTCACCTATTGGTGATGCTGCACTCACAAGCTGTGCCCTTGTCAGATGTCATGGATGAATTGGCCCGCCGTCAGGGGCAATCGGGCCTGAGTGAGAAAGCAGCGAGGGGCAAATGATCCGTCATATCGTATTTTTCAGCGCAACCAACCCGGCGGATGTGGATGCCATCCGGGACGGGCTCATGATGCTGGGTGACATTGCGCATTCTCAGCATTTTGAGGTCGGTCGAAACCTGCAAAGTGATCAGATCGCCGGCACGCCGATTGATGTGATTGTCTATGCTGAGTTTGCGGATGAGACTGCGTTAGCGGCCTATAAGGCTGATCCGATATATGCGGCATGTATCGCCAAGGTGCGCCCGATGCGTGAAGTGCGAATTGCCGCGGATTTTGCGGCCAGTATCTGATCCCGGCGAGAGGGGCCAAGATGAGGCGCGTTTCGACGTGCAAAGCCGCGCTCCCTATAGTTTGGAAGATATCACACCGGTATTGAACCCGCCCATGCGCAGCTCGCCCATCAGGCGTTGGTATTCAATTTTGGGGCAGCGGTTCATCACCACATCCACCGCGCGCGCGCGGGCTTTGGCGGCGGACTCTTCGTACCAGACGCCGATCTGCATCCAGATGGTCTGTAAATCCGGAAACATCTCCAGCGCCTCATCCACGATCGGGGGCACATGCTCGGGTCTGCGGAAAATGTCGATCATATCCACTGGTTCTTTGATATCTGACAGCCTGGCCACCACGGTTTGCCCAAAGACGGTTTTTCCAGCGTGACCGGGGTTCACCGGCACCACGTCAAACCCCTTTAATGACAAATACCGTGCCACATAAAAACTTGGGCGTATTTCGTTCAGCGACATGCCCACAACAGCGATTCGCTTGGTGCGGTGCAAAATGGTGCGCAAATGGGTGTCTGAATATGTCTCGTTCATGGAATCGTCATACCCGTGCGACGCGCCAAAAAAAAGAGCGCCCAGGGAAATACCTGGGCGCCAGTCGCGGAACGAGGGACAGTGAACGAAGCGTTGATGTTCCAGATCATCGCTTCTGGACTACAGATAGGTCCGATTTGCAGAATAAAAAGAGGGTGTAATATTCATGTGACCAAAATGTTCATCTCGGCAATATTTCGCCAAAGTCACGCAAAGCACCCTTATCCACGCGAGGCATAAAGCGCCACAGCCGCCGCATTTGAAACATTGAGCGAGCCGAAATCCCCCGCGAAATCAATTTTGACCAGATGGTCACAGGTTTCACGGGTTTTCTGGCGCAATCCGGGGCCTTCCGCGCCCAGCACCAGTGCCACGGGGCGGTCACGGCGCTCTTGCAGAACAGATTCGATGGTCTCCTCTGCCTCGCCCGCAAGGCCAAGCATCAGATATCCCATGGATTTCAATTGCTCCATGGCGTCGGCAAGGTTGCGCACCCGCAAATATGGCTGGCGCTCCAGAGCCCCACTGGCGGTTTTGGCCAAAGCACCGGTTTCGGGGGCAGCATGGTGGCGCGGGGCAATCACAGCGCAGGCACCGAACACTTCGGCAGAGCGCAGGATTGCACCAACATTGTGCGGGTCGGTCACACGGTCCAGTAACAGCACCCGTGGCGGACGGGTGCCATCGCCCAAACACACCTCGTCCAAAGCGCCCCAGTTCAACCCCTTGACCTCAAGCGCGGCCCCCTGATGCACCGATTGCGCG
>DFBW01000051.1 GCA_002366775.1 Roseovarius sp. UBA3070
ATTGCGTGCAAGATGACGTATCGTGCTTAAGTCATTGTAATATTGGGTAATTGGGCAATGTCAGTACATTGCGGTATTAACATAATACAGATTATGCGTATATTGGATTAAGCCGGGTGCGGGCGTAGCGGGACACCGGTACCGTCTTTTGAGGGGTTACCGCTCTCCGCTATGTTGGCTGGTCTGGTCTTGTTGCGTGGGGATATGACCCGCTGTGAAAAAGGCGACCTTCGCGTGAAGGCCGCCTTGACGATTTGCGAGAGGCAAGTCGCTTTAGGTTGGTGTCGTAACTCCCTGCCCCAAATCAGAAAAATGCCTGGAGGCCGGTTTGCGCACGTCCGAGGATTAACGCATGCACATCATGAGTGCCTTCATAGGTGTTTACCGTTTCAAGGTTCATCATATGGCGGATCACCTGGAATTCACCCGAGATCCCGTTGCCACCATGCATGTCACGGGAATGGCGAGCAATATCAAGGGCTTTGCCGCAGTTGTTGCGTTTGATCAGGCTGATCATTTCTGGTGCTGCATTGGCGCTGTCCATCAACCGGCCCACTTGCAGACAGGCTTGCAGGCCCAATGAAATCTCGGTTTGCATGTCGGCCAGCTTTTTCTGGAACAGCTGTGTTTGCGCCAAAGGCCGATTGAACTGATGCCGGTCAAGGCCATATTGGCGCGCGGCATGCCAGCAGAATTCGGCCGACCCCATTACACCCCAGGCAATGCCATAACGCGCCCGGTTCAAACATCCAAAAGGCCCTTTAAGTCCTTGAACATTTGGCAAAAGTGCGTCCTCAGACACTTCGACGCCCTCCATCACGATCTCGCCGGTGATGGACGCGCGCAGGCTAAGTTTGTTCTCAATCTTGGGGGCGCTCAGCCCCTTCATGCCTTTCTCCAAAACAAAGCCCCGGATCTTGCCATCATGGGCGTCTGATTTTGCCCAAACGACAAAGACATCAGCAATCGGGCTGTTGGAAATCCACATTTTGGCGCCGGTCAGCTTGTACCCGCCGTCAATTTTCACCGCACGAGTTTTCATTCCAGCCGGGTCACTGCCTGCATCCGGTTCGGTCAGGCCAAAGCAGCCGATCCACTCGCCGCTGGCCAATTTTGGCAGGTACTTCTGGCGTTGTTCTTCTGATCCATAGGCATAGATCGGATACATCACCAGCGATGACTGTACGCTCATCATCGAGCGATACCCGCTGTCCACCCGCTCGACTTCGCGCGCGACCAGCCCGTAAGACACATACCCGGCACCCAACCCGCCGTATTCCTCGGGGATGGTGGTGCCAAGCAGGCCCATAGCGCCCATTTCACGAAAGATATCAGGATCAGTGCGTTCCTCGGCAAATGCTTTGATCACCCGTGGTTGCAGCTTTTCCTGCGCATATGCGCGGGCGCTTTCGGCGATCATGCGTTCGTCCTCTTTCAGTTGATCAGACAGGCGCAAAGCGTCTTGCCAGTCAAACGACGACAAATCAGGGGCGTCTTTCGCTTTGAGCGTGGGGGCTTTGAGGGTCATGAGAGCGTCCTTAATATGCGTTTAGTGCAATATAAATTGCCTTTGACCGTGGTGTACCCCATACACACATGCAAAAATAGCACGTTTTACACATGAATACATGAGGAAAACGCAAGTATGGCCCTGCCCCGGAGGTACCTTCCATCCATATCGTCACTGCGGGCGCTGGAGGCTCTTGAGCGATTGGGCAGTGCTACGGTTGTGGCGCAGGAATTGCATCAGACCCAAAGTGCTGTCAGCCGCCAGTTAAAGGGGCTGGAAGAGCAGCTGGGGCTGAGCCTTTTCATACGCAAAAACCGTCGGCTGGTTCTGACCCCTGAGGCGCGCACCTATGCCGAAGAGATGCGCAAAGCGCTGGGGCAAATCGCGCAAGCCTCGATGAAACTGAGCCTTAACCCCGCCGGCGGAAGCGTCAATCTGGCGATCCTCCCCACGTTTGGGATGCGTTGGCTGGTGCCGCGGCTGGCGGATTTCATCAAAACCAATCCAGAGGTGACAATCAACTTTTCCACCCGACTTGAAAGGTTTAGCTTTGCGGCGGAACCATTTGATGCGGCGATATATTTTGGCAAACCGTCATGGCCTGGAACCGAAAGCCTTCGATTGAAATCTGATGCGGTTGTGCCGGTCTGTGCGCCGACGTTATTGCAGGACCGTACCCTGAGCAAACCCGGTGATCTCCTTGATTTACCACTGTTGCATATTGCTACGCGGCCAGATGGCTGGGCGGCGTGGTTTGCGCATCAAGGTGTGGATGCAGGCCAGGTGACGGGCACGGTGCATGATCAGTTTTCAACCATCACCCAAGCAGCGCTGCACGGGTTGGGCGTTGCATTGGTGCCAGATTATCTGGTGGAGCAAGATCTGGCGGCGGGGCGGTTGGTCTCGGCCTGGGGTGGGGCGATAGAAAGCCCCGGCGCCTATCACCTGGTGTGGCCAGCTGAGAAATCCACCGATGCAGCGCTGCTGAAATTCCGTGATTGGTTGGCAGGGCAAGCCGAAGCCGAGGAAGACCCCCTGCCCCGCTGATGCGTGCTGTGCTGTTAGTCGGGATCTGGCCTGCCTAATATCTAGCCCAGCGCATAGCCAGCGCCACGCACAGTGCGCAACGGATCATCACCGCCATGTTGGCACAATGCCTTGCGCAGCCGCCCGATATGCACGTCCACAGTGCGTGTATCCACATAGATATCGCGCCCCCAAACCCGGTCCAGCAGCTGATCACGGCCGTAGACGCGGCCCGGTTTTTCCATGAAGGTGCTCAGCAGGCGAAACTCGGTTGGGCCAAGTTTTACCTGTTTTCCTGCACGGGTCACGCGGTGGGTTTCGCTATCAAGTGTGATGTCAAGGTACTCAAGCTTTTGCCCCACAGCCGTAGGCCGTGAGCGGCGCAATTGGGTGCGCACACGCGCCATCATTTCAGCCACAGAATAGGGTTTGACAACATAGTCATCCGCCCCGGTTTCCAACCCGCGCACTTTATCGACTTCTTCGGAACGGGCCGACAGCATGATAATCGGGATCGCCTTGGTTTCTGCGCGGGTCTTGAGCTGACGGCACACCTCGATGCCCGACACATTGGGCAACATCCAGTCCAGTATGATCAGATCGGGTGTGGCCTCGGCGACCAAAAGCAAAGCCTCCTCGCCATTTTCAGCGCGTGCAATATCAAAGCCTTCCGCCTCAAGATTATAGGCCAGGACTTCACGTTGGGCCGGCTCGTCCTCAACAATCAAAACGTTGGGCCTGTCAGATGGTTTGCCTATACGCATTAGACTACCCAGCCGTTGGTGTGATGGTGGTATCGGTTGAGGTGTTGTCCATTTTTGTGCGTGGCGCATCCGGCATTTCTCCGGTCACCAGATAGATGACCTGCTCGGCAATCGAGGTCACATGATCCCCCATCCGCTCGGTGTTTTTGGCGATGAAATGCAGGTGCATGCAGGCGGTGATATTGCGCGGATCTTCCATCATGAACGTCAGGAACTCCCGGAACAAGGCGTTATACATCTGGTCTACATCGTGGTCACGTTCCACCACCGAGAGGGCCAGATCGGCATCGCGCCGGATATAGGCATCCAGTGCATCCTTCAGCATCAGCTCAACCTCGCGCGCCATACGTCGCAGGGCCGAGGTGGATCCGTCAATCGCCGGCATCTGCGCCAAAACCGTGGTCCGCTTGGCCATGTTCTTGGCATAGTCGCCGATACGTTCCAGATTGGCGCTGATTTTAAGCACCGAAAGGGCCAGCCGCAGATCAATGGCCGTGGGGGCCCGCAGGGCAATCAGGCGCGCTGTGGCCTCGTTCACCCGTTCTTCCATGGCATCAATGGCGCGGTCCTGGCGGCGCACCTCTTCGGCTTGTTCTTCGTCGCGTGCTTCCAGTGATTTGGCGGCCTGCGCAATGGCATGTTCAACCATGCCACCCATTTTCATGATTTGTGCCTGGATCGCCTCAAGGTCACGATCAAAGGCCGAAGCGATATGAGTGTCGGTCATTTTGGCTATCCTTACCCGATCCGCCCGGTGATGTAGCTTTCGGTGCGCTCATCAGTGGGGTTGGTGAAAATCTGTCCGGTTTCGCCAAACTCGACAAGATTGCCGAGGTGGAAAAACGCGGTTTTCTGGCTGACCCGTGCGGCCTGCTGCATGGAATGTGTGACAATCACCAAAGAGAACTTCTTGCGCAGCTCATCTATCAGCTCTTCGACCTGCGCCGTGGCGATCGGGTCAAGTGCCGAGCATGGCTCGTCCATCAACAGCACTTCGGGGGCCGTGGCCACAGCGCGCGCGATACACAAGCGTTGTTGCTGGCCACCCGACATACCCGTGCCCGGCGCGGCAAGGCGGTCTTTCACCTCGTCCCACAAGGCGGCGCGGCGCAGGGATTGCTCGACGATCTCATCCAGATCGCTCTTGGATTGGGCAAGGCCATGGATGCGCGGGCCATAAGCCACGTTGTCATAGATTGATTTCGGAAACGGATTGGGTTTTTGAAACACCATGCCCACTTTGGCGCGCAGCTGCACCGGATCAATGGCCTTGTCATAGATATCTTCGCCATCCAGTTTGATATCGCCTTCGATCCGGCAAATATCAATCGTGTCGTTCATCCGGTTCAGGCACCGCAGGAAGGTGGATTTGCCACATCCCGAGGGACCAATGAAGGCGGTCACTGTTTTGTCTTCCAGATCCACGTTCACGTCTTTGATGGCGTGATTATCGCCATAATAAACCTGCACATCGCGGGCGGAAAATTTGATGGTTTTCTGGTCCAAGGCAGTCTCCGAAGCAGTCGAGTAATCATACATGGCGTGTCCTGTCTTTCCCATTACCAGCGGCGTTCAAACCGTCGGCGCAGAAGGATGGCGATAAGATTCATGGTCAACAAGAAAACCAGCAGAATGATGATGCCACCCCAGGCACGCTCATAATAGGCTGGATCGGCGCGTTTGGCCCATTCATAAATCTGGGCCGGCATGGCCGAGTTGGGATCAAGAAACCCCGAGGCCAGGCCATCTGGTGGATTGGTGGCGATATAGCCGACCATACCGATAAGCAAAAGCGGCGCGGTTTCCCCCAGGGCCTGTGCCAGCCCAATGATCGTGCCGGTCAGGATGCCGGGCATCGCCAGCGGCAACACATGGTGAAACACCGTTTGCATCTTTGAAGCGCCAATCCCAAGGGCCGCGTCGCGGATCGAGGGTGGCACCGCTTTCAGGCTGGCACGGGTTGAGATGATGATTGTCGGCAAGGTCATCAACGTCAACACCAGCCCGCCCACCAGGGGGGCTGATTGCGGCAGATGCATGAACTGTATGAACACAGCCAGGCCCAGGATGCCGAACACAATCGACGGCACCGCAGCCAAGTTTGAGATGTTCACCTCAATCACGTCAGTCAGGCGGTTCTTGGAGGCAAATTCCTCAAGATAGATCGAGGCGGCCACACCGATAGGCAACGACAGGCCCAGCACCACCAGCATCATAAAGAATGAGCCCAGCATAGACACCCCGATGCCGGCCTGTTCCGGGCGGCTTTCGGATGCATCCGCGCCGGTGATAAAGCCCAAGTTGAACTCTTTTGAGATCACACCCGCCTCGATGAAGGCATCGCTCAGATCCAGCTGCGCCACATTGATATTCTTGTCGCGTGCCACATCTGCGCGTTTCACCCGGCCCTTGATATAGCCATCCACGCGCGACGAGGCCAACAGCCGGAATGTGACGGTTTCACCAATCTGGCCGGGGTTCGATATCACATAGTCGCGCACCTGGGCCGTTGAGGATGCAGACATGAGCTTTTTCATGTCTTTTGGTTTTTTCAGCGTGGTTTCGATCCCGTGGACCTCAATCAGCGTAAACAACCCTTTTTGAACCAAAGGCGCATAGGCAAAGGTCGACACCTTCTTGATGTCGGCAATATCCCTGTTGCCCTTTTTGTCCAGTTTGGCCGGATCCAGATAGACCGGCACATTCACAAAACTCTGTTGAAAGGCCCCAACGCCATTGTAAAAAATGGTGCTCAGCAACACGACCAGAAAGGTCAGCCCCAGGGCAATGGCGGCCAAACCATATGCGCGAAAGCGCTTTTCAGCCTGATTGCGGCGGCGGGTGTGGGCACTCTGGGCCATCAGGGATGTGTGGGTGGCATCGCTCATTCGTACTGCTCCCGGTATTTGCGCACGATATAAAGGGCAAAGGCATTCAGGCAGAG
>DFBW01000240.1 GCA_002366775.1 Roseovarius sp. UBA3070
TATCCCCGAGGTCATCGAAGTCAGCCTTGCTGGTCTGGACATTGGCGACAACGTTACCATCTCGGACATCAAGTTGCCTGAAGGCGCCAAACCCACGATTGATCGTGATTTCATGATCTGTAACGTGACCGCACCTTCGGCCTTGAAATCTGAGGATGACGAGGACGCCGATGCGGATGTCGAAGTGCCAACTGTTGGCGAAGCCGAAGAGGCAGAGGGCAGCGAAGATTAATCTTCCTTCCTTGCTTGTTTGAGAGTTTAGAAAGGCGTGCCTTAACGGGCGCGCCTTTTTCAATGCATTGGCCCCCCGCGTTTGGCTTTGCAGGAAATACCATGAGCGCGCCAGCCTGATCTCGATTGCAGGCGATTGCCCGAACATCACAATGAGTGTGGCCAATGATGATGAAGACGGCCGCGGGATCACTGTTGTGGCCCGTATCCGCACCTATGGCGACCGCGGGGTGCAGATCCTGGGGTAACAACGCCAAGCCGCGGGGTTCAATCTGCGTGACGCAGCCGACGGAAGCCCAGAATACGGCCCCTGGATGACCCCGGATCATAGGTCAGGCCCGAGGTGGACATGCAGTCGACGATCTTTTTGATCACTGTGTCGGGGTATTGTCGCGGGTGCAGTTCCATCATCACGCTGCGGACATGGCGTGGCCATTTTCGCTCAAACAGATGGGCTTCGGCGCCTTCGATATCCATGATCACCACATGTGGGCGATGTTCGCCCAATAAGCTGTGCAGTTGCATCATGGGCACGTCCACCACCGCATCTGGGTCTGAATCCACACCCGCCAGCCGGGCCGCCCAAAAGGAGGTCTTGCGCTCAAAAGCAATCGTTGGCTCGGTATCTTCCAGCCCCGTCACAGCACCATGGATGAGCGTTGTGGCCTGATACCCATTGCGATCCAGATTGGCACGAATCACCGGGATCATATCGGGGTTGGCCTCAACCGTGACCACGTTTTCGGGGCCGGTGATGGCCGCACTGAGCGAGGCAATATAGCCGATGCCAGACCCAAATTCGAGCACTCGGTTGCCTGCCCGCACTCTTGCTTTTACGCCCGCCGCCTCATGGGCCTCATACTCGCCCGACGTCAGTTTGGCGGCTATTTTGTCGTTCAGGATATGGTCCGGGACGTCCAGTTGAACGCCATTAACCTCAAATTTTGCCATGTTGACCGGGTTCTTTCCGTGATTGATTCTATCTGCGGCCAAGCGTAGACCAGCTTAACCAAAATGTTTCGGGTATAGGTTGGGCCACAACTTTAGTTCGAAACACGCACAACGATCAATCGACTTGGGTGTTTGGGCATGTTGCCAGATTTGGATGGCACCGCCGAAACGCCTTAATGAACGGAAGCCATCACGATGCAGCTCTTTGTGGGTTTGGGAAATCCGGGCGCGAAATACGCCCATAACCGGCACAATATCGGGTTCATGGCCCTGGATCAGATCGCCGCAGATCATGGCTTTGGCCCGTGGAAGTCCAAATTTCAGGGGCAGATTTGCGAAGGCCGACTTGGGTCTGACAAAGTGATGTTGCTAAAACCTGAAACCTTCATGAACCTGTCGGGCCAATCCGTGGGCGAGGCGATGCGGTTTTACAAGCTCACGCCCGCCGATGTAACCGTGTTTCATGACGAGATTGACCTGGCCCCCGCCAAGCTGCGCGTCAAACAGGGCGGCGGGCATGCGGGCCACAATGGGTTGCGCTCGGTGCACCAACATATTGGGCCAGAGTATCAACGTGTGCGTCTTGGTGTGGGCCATCCGGGCCGAAAAGAGGCGGTGCCGCATTTCGTGCTTCAGGATTTTGCCAAGGCGGATGCCGGTTGGTTAGATGATTTACTGCGCGGCATTGGCGATGGGGCACCACATCTGGCCAATGGCGCGCCTGACAAGTTTCTGAATGCGGTGGGCTTGCGATTGACCCCGGCGCGATCGTCAAAATCCGCGCCCGCCAAAGCGAAGCCGGCCGTAAAGCCGGATGAGCCGCCCACCCCGGATGAACGCAACCCGATGCAAAAGCTGATGGACAAGTTCCGTTAAGCGCCGCTGCGTCAGGCTTGCGCTATCCCCCCAATGAGTGCTTGTCTAAGCCACAACATAGGAGGGGTGACATGCGGCGTTTTCTAAAATGGTTTTTTCGGGGCCTAATAATTCTAGGCCTGATCATCCTGTGTCTGGCGCTATGGAAGCGCGAAGAGCTGACCCGTCTGATGGCCGTGAACAGCCTGTTCTCCGAAGACAAGATCGTGATGAACTTCTCGCATATGGATGCGGCCTTTCTGACGGTTGATGTGCCGCGTGGTGATGGCCCGAAAAGTGAGCTGCCCAAAGGCCCCGACGCCGACCTGCCTGCAATGACCCAGCAATGGATCAAGGACCGCTCTGTGACGTCATTGCTTGTGCTTCAAGGTGGGCAGATCGTGCACGAAAGCTATCATTTGGGCACAAGCCCCGAGGATCGTCGCATCAGCTGGTCCATGGCCAAAAGCTATCTGTCGGCCTTAATGGGAATTCTCGTGGCCGAGGGTGAGATTGCGTCACTTGATGATCAGGTCACCACTTATGCGCCCCTACTGAAGGGCAGCGCTTATAGCGGCGCTACGATCCGAAATGTCTTGCAAATGGAAAGCGGCATCACCTTCAACGAGGATTACCTGGATTACGATTCCGACATCAACCGCATGGGCCGTGTGCTGGCTCTGGGCGGCACATTGGACGGTTTTGCCGCCAGCCTGAAGGGGCGGGACAATGACCCTGGTACAGACTGGCAATATGTCTCGATCGACACCCATGTGATCGGCATGGTCATTCGCGGGGCCACCGGGCGCGATATCCCATCACTATTGTCCGAGAAGATCATCCAACCACTGGGGCTGGAAGAATCCCCCTATTACGTCACCGATGGTGAGGGCATCGCCTTTGTGCTGGGTGGGTTGAACATGCGCACACGAGATTATGCGCGCTTTGGGCTGATGTTTGAACAAAACGGGCGTTACGGCGACACTCAGATTGTGCCCTCGGGGTGGGTCATCGCCTCCACCCGACCCAGCGCACAAACCACGGCTGAGGAAACCGGCTATGGATATCAATGGTGGATCCCGCTGGGGGCACAGGACGGGCAGTTCATGGCGCGCGGGATCTATGGGCAATATATCTATATT
Source organism: Roseovarius sp. UBA3070 (assembly GCA_002366775.1). Classification (GTDB taxonomy): domain Bacteria; phylum Pseudomonadota; class Alphaproteobacteria; order Rhodobacterales; family Rhodobacteraceae; genus Roseovarius. The sequence goes on from DFBW01000240.1 coordinate 3,180, forward strand.
GATCAGGCCCGCGATGTGGTGATTGTGACCACGGCGGGGGATCGGATGTTTCGTGAGCCCGGTGTGAATGATGCCAATGTTGCCATGTTCCGATTGATTGCTGAGGGCCTTTGAGGTCATAATTGCCTTTGAAGGAGCGCGTTTGTGATGGAAAAGCTGCAATCTATCAATGTACTGGGAAGCGAGTTGGCGATCTGCTCCATGGACCCGATGACCGGGTTTTTCCGAAATGGGGCATGTGATACCTGTTCGGAGGATCGCGGCAGTCACACGGTTTGTGCTGTGATGACAGCCGAGTTTCTGGCCTATTCCAAATATGTCGGCAATGATCTTTCCACATCCCGGCCTGAGGTCGGCTTTGTTGGCCTTACCCCCGGTGATCAATGGTGTCTGTGTGCCGCGCGTTTCTTGCAAGCCCATGACGAAGGCTGCGCCCCCAAAGTGAACCTCGCCGCAACGCATGAGCGCGCTTTGGATGTTATCCCGTTGGCCGTGTTGAAAGAACACGCTGAGCAATAGGGGTATCCTTGGCTTCAACCGCTCGGGCTTTGTCATAATCAATGTCACAAAATTCTGCGCGCGATTGGCTTGAACAAAAGACCCAAGATTACCCCAGATTTGGATGTGATCCAGCCAGGTTTGATTGACCAAACCCATTCGATTGAGCGTGTCGTCAAGGCAGTTGGCCTTGATCAGATCGCCTTTGAGGGCTCCGACAGTCTGGATGATCCCGGTGCAGTTTTTGAATGAGGTGTCGTAATTTGCCTTGAGTGTGATGTTATAACATCTTAATGAGAGAATCTCTCACAACGGACACTCAATCCTCGAAACAATTGGAAAACTAATGAACAAGACACTTGCACTCTCCACGCTATCTGGCCTCTTGCTGGCTGGCGGACACGCAGCAAAGGCTGAAGATGCCCCTTTCACATGGGAAGGCAGTATCGAGATCGGCGTAGACAGCACCATAGACTCAACCGATCCCACAGCCGAACTGACCGATGTCTACCTCACTGTTGAGGGCGCGTTTGAAGCGGCACTTGGCGGCGGGGTTTCGGCTTTTGGTGGACTGACGCTTGAATCAATGACCGGTGCCGCCGATGACCGCGCCTTTGAGGACATTGGTCTTTATGTCAGTGAGTTGGGTCTGCGGTTCAGCTTTGCTGATACCACGATCTCGGCGGGTAAAATCAGCCCGACCTTTGCAAAAGCCTGGGACGAAGCACCGGGGTTTTATGGCACGTCTTTGGCCGAGGATTACGAACTGGCAGAAATGCTGGGGGCCATGGTGGAAACGCCGCTGGGCCAATCAGCGGGCACATTGTCGTTTGCTGCGTTTTATGCCGACACAACGATCCTCAGCGACAGCGTGTTTGAAGAACGTGGGCAAAACAACACCATCTTTGGCGGTGCGGGCAACACGGGTGAGCTGAACAACTTTGCCATCCAGTGGGATCAGAGCTTTGGTGACACTGGCGTATGGATTGGCGCGCGCTTTCTGAGCAAAGGCACTGGGGATGCGTCTGACGAAACCGGCGTTGTTGCCGGTGTCAGCCATGATTTTGGCAATGGGTTTGCCATGTTGGGTGAAGTCGCCCATTTTGATGGCTTCGGTGGCAGCCCTGATGATGCCACTTACGCCATGCTGGGCGGCAGCTATGCGATGGGTGATTGGACCTTCTCGGCCACGGGCACCATGATTGAGAATTCGGCGACGGGCCGCGATCATATGTTTGCGGTTGGTTTGGACCGCAGCTTTGCCAATGATATTGAGCTTAACCTGGGCATCGCACGGTTTGACGTCTTGGGGGATAATGCCACCGCGATTGGCGCCGCGATTGTGATCCCGTTGGGAGGGTGAATAATTGAGTGTCTGTCACTGTCAGCCCATATCGCACGGAAAATTCAATTCGTCACGTTGCAGTTTCAACATCCGGTGACGTTGCGATTGGGATGCAATGGCAGAGAGTGGATGTTGCCCCTTCTTTGGTCGGCCTGCATCAGCGTGGACACGATATCCGATTGGGGGCAACATCTATTGAGCAGTTGCAAGCCATGAAAGGCTACATTGGAAGCGTCGCATTTGCACATGATCAAACACATGTTGTCGCTACCTCCCCAAGGGGGAACCTTGTTCAGGGCTGCGCGCCAGTGATGGGGCTGAAATACGAAGCCTAAACATTGAAGATCCAAGCGGTGTCGTAGCGTCTGGCGATGGCTTTGTCGTTGCTTCAGGAACCGGAAATATTTGCGGTGTGTCCGGCAGGGCGGGCAAATTTTGCTTTCTCGCGCTGAGAAGTTCCGCCATCCTTGCGTCAAAGCTATGTGTGTGACGCGTGGGCGCAGGCAATGAAAAGGGCGATCAAATGTCAGGATATGTGCTGTACGGATATGCAAAATCAGGGTCGGCTGTGATTGAGGCCGCTTTGGTGGATGCTGGTATCCCATTTGAGTTGAAAAAACTGGACCACGATGATGGCGATCTGCAAAGTGAGGCGTACCGGGTCTTGAACCCGCGCCAACAGGTGCCTGCCTTGATGCATCCAGATGGCTCGGTGATCACCGAGATACCGGCAATTCTCAATCATCTGGCCGATGCTTTCCCTGAGAGCAGGTTGGCGCCCGCGCCCGGTTCATCTGCGCGGGCACAGCATGACCGTTGGCTCGCGTTCTTGCATGCCAACATTTATGAAGCGGTTCTGCGATTGTATTACTCCGAGCGCTACACCGATGATCC
>DFBW01000317.1:0-2749 GCA_002366775.1 Roseovarius sp. UBA3070
GCGGTTTTTAAAGACCCGCGCCTGCCAGAGCCATTTGTCAATTCGGAGCTTGTCGTTTGCGTCGCTCACACGCTCAGGTTTTGTCTTTCAGCCCCATGAGGGCCGCAGCAAAAGGATTGTCCGGGTCGATCCGGTCTTTCTTTTGCGGCTTGGAGGAGAAGGTCTTGGCCCCGCGATCACCCTCGGGCTTGCCACCTTTGCGAGGCGGGCGCTTGCCTTTGCCTCTGGGCTTGTTGTTCGCCTGTTGTGGGCGCGGATTGCCACGCGGACGTGCCGCCCAGGTGAAGGTATAGAAAACCTCCTGCTCGGGGGTTTTCTCTTCTTCGGGGGCGGCTTCGGCTGTTGCCTCAGCAGGCTCAGCGGGCGCCTCCGGCGCAGGGGCGTCAGGCGCCTCCGGCGCTGGGGTCTCGAGCGCCTCCGGCGCAGGGGCGTCGGGCTGAGGCTGCGCCTCAGCGGTGGCCTCCGGCTCCTGCGGAGCGTCGGCTTTGGCGGTATCATCGGCGGGTGTCTTGGCCACGGATTCGGCCACGACAACACGCTGCTTTTCACGCTCGCCACGCTCGGCCTTATAGCCCAGACCCTGCATCAGATCCGCGAATTGTTCCAGCGTCATGCCTGTGATCGACAGCATGTCGGCCTTGGCTTCAAATCCGCCACGGCTGTCTTCGGCCCGCAGCATATCGGCAAGGCGTTCCAGCATATCAATGCGGATCGCGCGTTCACCGGCGCCGCGATAGCCCGACATGGTGTGATGCGCGCCCGGCACATCCTTGCCCGAGGGCACAGTGACCAGGCCCGGAGGGGGTGATTCGGGGAATTCTGACAGGCCATTTGCCAAAGACCACAGCACCAGACGCAGGCGCGTCGGCGCAGGTTTCAGCAACAAAGGCATGAAGATGGTGAACTGGCCAAACCGGATGCCATGTTTGCGCAGGGCGCCACGGGCGTCCTGATCCAGCGCTTTGACGTCTTCAGCCACCTCGCTACGGGGCAGGATGCCAAAGCCTTCGACCATGCGAAAGCCAAAGCCGCGCGCAATGCCTGTCAGTGCTTCGTCTTTTTGCAGGTTCAAAAGCGGCTCAAACAGGGTCGCGATCTTGCGGTCAATAAAGTGCTGCAAGCGGCGCTGGACTTTGCCAGCCACGTCATCGCCTGCGGCCTCGTCTACAAAGGCCTGTGCCTGCGGTTTCAGCGGGTCATCGCCCGCCACCAGCTTGCCTACGGCCTGATCACCCCACATCAACCCACCTTGTTCGGTGAAATCAATCTCGGTGTCCGGTGCATTATAGAACCGGTCCGCCTTGAGGTGGAAATGCGGTGCCAATGCCTGAAGACTGGCCTGTGCCAATGTCTTGGCCTCAGCCCCCGAGGCCTCTTTATCCTGAATAAACCGGAAGCCAATCAGCCGTCCGACAAATTCGCCTTCGACAGTTACGTCGCCTTGATCACTTACTTCGGCCACCATGGCCTCCTTCTGCTTGAGTCGGCGCAGCAATACGGATGTGCGCCGATCCACAAATCTTTGGGTCAATGCACCATGCAGCGCATCTGACAAGCGGTCTTCTACAGCGCGCGTCGCCCCGCGCCAATGGTTTTCGTCATCTACCCAACCTTTGCGCTGTGCCACATAGGTCCAGGTGCGGATATAGGCCAGACGTTTCGATAATGTGTCAATGTCGCCATCGACGCGATCAATGCGCCGGATTTGACGTGCCAGCCAATCATCGGGGATGCGGCCATGATCATTCAGGTCGCAATATATGCTTTCCAGCAGGCCTGCGTGTTCTGCGGGGCTGATCGAGCGGAAATCAGGAATGCGGCAGACATCCCACAGCAGTTTGACTGCACTCCCATCCTGTGCGCGTTGGCGGATGTCCGCTTGGGCTGACAGGGTTTTGAGGGCAATCAGATCATCGGCCTGGCGCGCGGCAACCAACCGTTCATCCGTGGGGCGGGTTTCGAGGCTGCGGATCAGCGCCTCGGGCGTGCCAAATTGCAGCCGGTCATTGCGCCACTCCAGTTTCTGGATCGGGGTAAAGCGGTGATCCATGATGGCGTTGGCCACCTCTTCGTGCAGATCGGGTGCTTCCCCTGTCACCCCGAAGGTGCCATGGCGCATCCCCCTGCCCGCCCGCCCGGCAATCTGGGCCAGCTCATTTGGGGCCAGATTACGCATGCGCCGCCCATCAAATTTGGTCAGCGATGAAAAAGCGATATGATTGATATCAAGGTTCAGCCCCATGCCAATCGCATCGGTGGCCACCAGATAATCCACCTCGCCATTTTGATACAGCTCCACCTGCGCGTTGCGCGTGCGCGGGCTGAGCGCGCCCATCACAACTGCGGCCCCGCCCTTTTGGCGGCGCAGCAATTCGGCGATGGCATAGACGTTATCAACCGAAAAGCCGACGATGGCACTGCGCGGCGGCATTTTGGATATTTTCTTGGGCCCTGAATAACTGAGTTGCGACAGTCGTTCACGCCCCAAAAATTCTGCCTCGGGGACCAGTGCGGCAATGACATGGCGCATGGTGTGGCTGCCCAGAAACTGCGTTTCACGCGTGCCCCGCATCCCCAGCAGACGATTGGTGAAAACATGGCCGCGCTCGGGATCGGCGCAGAGCTGAATTTCATCAATGGCGACAAAATCAGCCCCCATGCCCTGGGGCATCGCCTCGACCGTGCACACCCAGTATTTGGCGCGCGGGGGTATGATGCGTTCCTCGCCTGTGATCAGCGCCACAACTGA
>DFBW01000317.1:2873-10020 GCA_002366775.1 Roseovarius sp. UBA3070
CCTCGATCAGAGATCCTGGCCGCGAATTTGCGGGCCCAGACTGTCCAGAGCGGTCAATACGTCCTTGTGATGGGGGTGTATAGCCAAAACCCTTTCATAGGCTTCCTGCGCCATATGTGGCCGCTCCATGACAACCAAAACATAGCCCAGCGCCTCAATCGCGCCAAAATGGCGTGGGGCCAGCGTCAGCGCCCGCTCCAGATCGGCAAAGGCGGGGCCATAAAGCTCGGCTTGAATGTAGGCCAGCGCGCGCCAGTAAAAGCCCTCGGCGAAATCCGGCGCATGATCCGTCAGCGCTGTCAGATGTTGGATGGCGACGCCGGACTGGCCAGCCTCAAACGCATCGCGCCCGCGTTTCAGCAGCAAATCCATCGAAGCCGAGCCAGATTTGGAGAATTCCAGCTCAATTTCGCCCGCAATACGCAGGGCGGCGCGTTCATCGGCCTTTAACAGCTGCGCAAACAACTGATCCAGCCTGGCGCTGTCAGCCGCATTTGCCCCACCGGTGGGTAAGGAAATCATGACTGTCACAAAAAGTGCCGCCACGACATTATTGAGGTTCTGTCTTAATGCTCTCATAACACAGATGAGTTTAGCGTAGATTGCCGGATTGCAAACCCCCCGGCAGATCACTTCTGGAGGAAGAGCACATGAGCGACGTAATCACAGCAGCCGTAGCGGCCCTGAACGAAAAAACCAGCGGCGGTTTTGACGGCACGGCAAAATTCGTGATCAGCGGCGAAGGCGCCATCATGATCGACGGTGACGGCGCACGCGCAGCCGATGATGATGCCGACGTGACCCTGACCGCAGATGCCGACACGTTCCAGGCCATTCTGGACGGCGACATGGACCCGACATCAGCCTTCATGACCGGCAAACTGGCCGTGGACGGCGATATGGGCATGGCGATGAAACTGGGCAGCGTTTTGTCGTGATGCCCGCAGCGCCATACCTTGCCGATCTGGCCGACGCGCCAGACGATGGTCAGACCTTCTGGCTGACCGCTGAGGATGGCGTGCGGTTGCGCATTGGCGTGTTCAATCAACAAGCCGCCAAAGGCACGGTGCTGCTTTTTCCGGGGCGCACCGAATATATTGAGAAATATGGCCGGACCGCGTCGTCTTTGGCTGAACAGGGCTATGCCACGCTGACGATTGACTGGCGTGGGCAGGGGCTGGCGGATCGGCTGAGCGATGATCCGATGTCGGGTCATGTGCATTTGTTCAGTGATTACCAGTTGGATGTGGCCGCCATGGTCGGGGCCGCGACCAAGCTGAACCTGCCCAAGCCATGGCACCTGCTGGCACACTCCATGGGCGGCTGCATTGGTCTGCGCTCGCTTTATCTGGGGCTGCCGGTGCATTCGGCTGTGTTCTCGGGGCCGATGTGGGGCATCAAAATTGCGCCGGCATTGCGCCCAATGGCGTGGTTCCTGTCCTGGGCCAGCCGCCATGTGGGGATGGATCACATCTATGCCCCTGGCACTGCGGCTGAAACTTATGTTCTGGAAGAACCCTTTGAAAGCAACAAGCTGACCAATGACCGCGACATGTATCAATACATGGTCGATCAGGCGCGCGCATGGCCCGATATAGGCCTTGGTGGCCCCTCCCTGCGCTGGCTGTATGAGGCCCTGAAGGAAACCCGGGATCTGTCACGCCTGCCGTCCCCTGAGTATCCTTGCCTGACCTTCACCGGCACTGAGGAAGACATTGTTCATGTGCCGCGCATCACAGAGCGTATGGACAAATGGCCCGGCGCCGAGATGGAATGGGTTGAAGGCGGCAAGCACGAAACCCTGATGGAAAGTGCCGCCACACGGGCGCGCATCTTCACGCGTATCGGGGCCTTTTATGAGCGCCACAGTGATGCAGCACTTAGTCCTGCACCACACGCTGCGTCTGGCGGCCAAGGCCGCTGATTTCCAACGACATTTCATCGCCTTCACGCAGGAACCTCGGTGGTTTCATCCCCATGCCCACACCGGGCGGGGTGCCGGTGCAAATCACATCACCTGATTGCAGGCTCATCATCTGGCTGAGATAGGCGATCACATGGGCCACACCAAAGATCATTGACGATGTATTTCCCGTCTGCATCCGCGTGCCATTCACATCAAGGCTCAACGCCAGCGCCTGAGGATCAGGCACCTCATCGCGTGTCACCAGCCATGGCCCAATCGGGCCAAATGTGTCGCAGCTTTTGCCCTTGGTCCATTGGCCGCCACGTTCGGTCTGAAACGCCCGCTCTGAGACATCATTGACGATGGTGTAGCCCGCGACGTGATCCAGCGCAGTTGCCTCATCCACATATTTGGCCGGTTTGCCAATGACGACGCCCAATTCGACCTCCCAATCGGATTTTTGCGACCCGCGTGGCAGTGATACCGCGTCAAATGGTCCGCTGATGGCGGATGTCGCCTTCATGAATACAATCGGCTCGGCGGGCGGCTTGGCCCCCACTTCGGCGGCGTGATCAAAATAGTTCAACCCGATAGCGATGAATTTTCCTACGCTGGCCACGGGTGTTCCAAGGCGTGGATTGCCCACCACCATGGGCAGGGTTTCGGGATCAACATCTGGCAGATTGGCCAACACATCGCCCGCCAGATCCGCCACCACACCACTAAGATCGCGCAGCTGATCGCTGGCGTCCAGAACACCGGGTTTTTCGGCGCCTGGTTCTCCGTATCTGACAAATCGCATTCTGGGTCCTTTCCCTGTTTAAAGCGTTTCACCCTGCATTTGAATCAGGGATTGTGGTGAAAAGCACTCTAGATTTCTGTGTCGCGGGCGTTTCGCATTCAATTCATGACCCAAATTGAATGCCAGACGCTTTAACAAAAGCCTACGCCATCATGTTCAATTGGCAAGGCTCATGCCCTTGCCGCGACAATCCTCGCGGCCTATGTGTGTGGATGAAACCAACATGAGGTCTGCCATGCTTCCCCTGCCCTTTCCTGTACGCGACGCCAATGCCACTTCAGGTAGCGAGGATTTGGGCAACCTGCCGGAATGGGACCTGAGCGATCTCTATCCAAGCGAAGATGCACCTGAGCTGGCCCGTGACCTGACGTGGCTGGAGGACGCCTGCGCCGCGTTTGCTGCTGACTATGAAGGCAAGCTGGCGGGTCTGGATGCCGAAGGCCTTTTGGAGTGTATCACACGGGACGAGAAAATCAGCGGGATCGCCGGGCGCATCATGTCCTTTGCCGGTCTGCGGTATTATCAGCTGACCACCGACGGCGGGCGCACCAAATTCCTGTCGGATTGTCAGGAAAAGATCACCAATTTCACCACGCCACTGGTGTTTTTCACACTGGAGCTGAACCGGCTGGAAGAAACGGCTTTGACGGCGATGTACGGCGAAAATGCCGCCCTTGCCCGCTATAAACCTGTGCTGGAGCGCATCCGCGCGATGAAGCCTCATCAACTGAGCGACGAGCTGGAGAAGTTCCTCCACGATTTAGGCGTTGTTGGCGATGCCTGGGAACGCCTGTTCGACGAAACCATCGCCGGGCTGGAATTTGTGGTCGATGGCGAGGAAATGGGCATTGAGGCGACGCTGAACCTGCTGACCGAACAGGACCGCGCCAAACGCGAAGCGGCCAGCCATGAGTTGGCCCGCGTTTTTGGTGAAAACATCCGTATTTTCAGCCGTGTGCACAACACCGCCGCCAAGGAAAAAGAAGTTATCGACCGCTGGCGCGATATGCCCACAGCCCAAACCGGGCGCCACCTGAGCAACCATGTGGAGCCTGAGGTGGTCGAGGCGCTGCGCAACGCGGTTGTGGCGGCCTATCCCAAGCTGAGCCATCGCTATTATGAGCTAAAGCGCAAATGGCTGGGGTTGGAGCGGATGCAAACCTGGGACCGCAATGCGCCCCTGCCTATTGAAGACAGCAAAGTGGTGGATTGGGAGCAAGCCGAAGACATCGTGATGGGCGCCTACACCGCGTTTGATGCGCGGATGGGCGATCTGGCCAAGCCGTTTTTTACCGACGGCTGGATTGATGCAGGTGTAAAGCCGGGCAAAGCCCCCGGTGCCTTTGCGCATCCAACTGTGACGGATGTGCACCCTTATGTGATGCTGAACTATCTGGGCAAACCGCGTGATGTGATGACATTGGCCCACGAGCTGGGCCACGGCGTGCATCAGGTGCTGGCGGCGGATCAGGGCGAGCTTTTGGCCTCAACCCCTCTGACATTGGCCGAAACCGCATCGGTTTTCGGTGAAATGCTGACGTTCCAAAAGATGCTGGACGGCGCCAAGGATCAACACGAACGCAAGGTGCTTTTGGCGGGCAAAGTTGAGGATATGATCAACACGGTCGTGCGCCAGATTGCGTTTTATGATTTTGAATGCAAACTGCATGCCGCACGCCGCGAAGGCGAATTGACCCCCGAAGACATCAACGCCTTGTGGATGTCCGTACAGGCCGAGAGCCTTGGACCTGCGTTTGATTTTGCGGAAGGGTATGAAACCTTCTGGGCCTATATCCCGCATTTCGTGCATTCGCCGTTTTATGTCTATGCCTATGCGTTTGGCGACGGGTTGGTGAACGCGCTATATGCGGTTTATGAGGAAAGCCCCGAGGGCTTCCAAGACAAGTATTTTGATATGCTTAAGGCCGGTGGATCAAAGCACCACAAGGAATTGCTTGCCCCGTTTGGCCTCGATGCCTCGGATCCCAAATTCTGGGATAAGGGCCTAAGCATGATTTCTGGGTTCATTGATCAGCTGGAAGCGATGGAGGGGTGAAATCTTATCCCCATCCCGAGACGAACCAGCGGCCGCTATGCAGACGAAGCGGTCGTATGCTTAGACCTGGCAACAGAAGGCCAACGTCAGCCCCTGGGGTGGCGATACCGACAGGTGTCACGAAGCGCTTTATGCCTGCAAAATACGCCCATAAGACCGAAAGACGCGCCTAGCTCAGACATATCGACAGCCCAAGGCAGGGGCTGACGATGGCCGGGCCGCTAAAGCGGCTGTTCACCGGCTGGGTGTTCCAATTGTAAGGGCTGCTCAGGGTTCAGAACGGACACTGTGTTGACTAAAGCACATTGAATTTCACTTTAGCTGGCTGTCTTTTGATCCACGCCGGTTGATCCCGCTACGGGCCTGATGTGCTGTGTCTCGTTCCTGCATGCAGTCAATGCATAATTTCACACCCGGTATGGCGTCGCGCCGGGCCTGGGGGATTTCTTCTTCGCATTCAGCGCAATGGGTCAGGCTTTCGCCTTGAGGCGCGGGCCGGGCTTTCAACCGCTTCAGCTCGTCCGAAATAGATGCTTCAATCTGCTCGCTTACAGCGCCGTCGCGCGCCCATCCGCCTGCCATGGTACCCTCCTGAAACATGGGGTTAATGTAGCCGCAAGATTGATTTCCCGACAAGGGATCACGGTTGTTGGGTCAACACCATATAATCCTGAAACGCCCGCTCCCCGGACTGGGCCTGCCCTATCATCCCGCGCAACACCGAGATGGCCGCCGGTGATGTTGCAGGCACTACATGGTTCAACCCTTCACCATCGCTCAGGGCAGTAAAGTCGATCACCTTAACGTCCAGCCCCTTTACCACATCGGGGCTGTCAATCACGCCCAAACGCGGTTTTCGGCCCGTAATAAAGCCGGCAAGATTCAGGGCGCGATCCTGTTGTGACACGAAGATCAAAAAGGGTTTTGGCAAATCACCAATCGCCTGAGCTTGCGTGCGAAACACATCAGGGTCAATGTCGGGCGACATCAACACCACCGAGTTGATCCGCGACAACAACCGCCTGTCCCCCTTCAGCGCGGCCTGTCGCATCACTTCCATTATCAGCTGCGAGCCCATGGAATGCGCCAGCAGCACAATCCGGTCATTGGGATTTGCGGTCAGGCTTTTCATCAACCGTTCCAGATCATCGCGGGCATAAAGCACGCTATCGCGGTCATAGATATAGCCGCGCGGATCACCGGCAGAGGGCCAGGAGTACAAAACAGCCGTGCCAGGGGTCCTGAAATCCGTCCGAATCTGAGCGAGACGATACATCGCTTCCGACAGCGTGTTATTGTACCCATGCACGAACAACAGCACTTCTTGGCCGGGGCCACTGCGGTGTGCCGCACGGGCAAAGCTGCTTTGGTCGCCGTAGACTTGGGTTTCAGCCACAACAAAATCAGTGGCGGCGTTGGCGGGGCCCTCGGGCCATTCGATCTGGCCTGGCGCGTGGCTGGCGGGCACCGAGATGTCCGCCCGAAAATACCGCAGGCCGGTATTGCGCGGCTCTCCAAAGGTTGGCCCGGTTCGATCAAGTTTTCGTTCGGTGGCGACAAACACCGGCTCGATCGTACTGTTGGGGGCCGGGGTGGCGCGCTGCGCCGAAGGCCGCGGGCTACAGGCGACAAGCACAAGGATCAGGCCAACGGCGAGGCCGACCTTTGTGTTGAATGTCGCCCTCTTGTGGTTGGCAGACATGAAAAGCCCCTCCCTGCACGCAGGAAGAGGCTTACTTTGTCTTGGTTCAATATTAAAGCCTTTCGCGCAATATCTGCATCAGAGATTTTGCCCGCAATGCCCACAACGGTCCTATGTCGTGGCGCGCATCGCCATTTGCCTGTCTCAGGTTAAAGGCGATACGGCTTTAAGCCGTCACGCAGAGGCCAGCATACCTTTTTCCTGTGCAAGGCCACGCATCCGCTTTTGCAGCTTTTCAAAGGCGCGCACCTCGATCTGGCGGATGCGTTCACGGCTGACGTCATATTGCCCGCTCAGATCTTCCAGCGTGATCGTCTGATCAGACAGGCGGCGCTGGGTCAGGATGTCTTTTTCACGATCATTCAGCACATCCATCGCCTCGGCCAACAGCTCACGCCGCGCCTCCAACTCGTCTCGGGCCTCATAATCACCAGCCTGATCGGCATCTTCGTCTTCCAGCCAATCCTGCCATTGCATGGTGCCTTCGCCCTCGGACCCAACCGTGGCGTTCAGTGACGCATCCCCGCCCGACATACGGCGGTTCATCGAGATCACTTCTTTTTCGGTCACCCCCAATTGGCTGGCAATCTTTTTCACGTTCTCGGGGCGCATATCGCCTTCTTCCAAAGCGCCAATTTTATTTTTGGCCTTGCGCAGATTGAAGAACAATTTCTTTTGTGC
>DFBW01000317.1:10170-10719 GCA_002366775.1 Roseovarius sp. UBA3070
ACGCAGGTGGCTGGTGACCATCTTATGTGCCGCGTCAGTGTCCTGCTTTTCTACCCAGCTTTTGGCCAGCATGTATTCTTCTTCTGGCTCCAGCAGGGGGAATTTGCGGATGTCCTGCATATAACGGTTCAGACCGCCCTCCGGAGTCGGAGCTGGCAGATTTTTGTAATTTCCCATCGTCATGTCCCTCCCAGTGATTAGGGTCTCGCCCAATGTTTAGGGCCTTAACATCCATATAGGTGAGCCTAACGGCCATTCAAGGCCTCACGCTCAAAATGTAAAACGGGATATGCGCGCACTTCCGTCGCTTTACGAGACTTGTGACAATGGCCTCACGCAACCGTGCAAAGCATTTCAGCTGCGCAGCGCTTCGATCAGATTGGTCATATCATCTGGCAGGGGGGCCTCAAATCGGTGGGATTCCCCGGAAACCGGATGTTCAAAGCCCAAAATGGCCGCATGCAGTGCTTGCCTCGAAAAGGCGGAAACCTGCGCAAGCGCCTGTTCTGAAAGTGCTTTTGCCGGTAATTTGCGTCGCCCCCCATAGGT
>DFBW01000317.1:10761-11406 GCA_002366775.1 Roseovarius sp. UBA3070
CCAGCATTCCATCAGGGCCACCGTGGCGGGGGTGCCAAATGTTTCAATAACGCGCGCACGGGTGACGGCATGACGGCCGCCGTTGAACAGCACCGCCTGTTTTTGCCGGTCTGTCTTGTGTCGTGCCAATTGCGTGGTGATACGCAGGATATTGCCCGGCTCAAACGCAGCGCCCTTGATGCCGCGCAGACGCGGGTCATTTCCGTCCGGTACACCGTAAACAACGGCGCGGTACTGGCGATCAACCGTGTGCGCCTCAAACTGTGCAGCCAGCCCCTGATGGGCACGGTCAGTTTTGGCCGAAACGAGCAAGCCACTGGTATCTTTGTCAATTCTATGCACCACGCCAGGGCGCTTTGACCCTCCGACACCAGAAAGCGACGCGCCACAGTGATGCAGCAAAGCATTGACCAACGTGCCAGACGGCGTGCCGGGGGCCGGATGCACCACCATGCCCGCAGGTTTATTGACGACGATCAGATCATCATCTTCAAACACCACATCCAGTGGGATGTTCTCAGGCCCGATATGGGTCTCGGCGGCCTCTGGCACAGCGATTTCAATCAGATCATCCTCGGCCACGCGGGCTTTGGGGCTGATCACAATGATCCCGTTCACCGCCACTTGCCCGTCGCCTATCAGCCG
>DFBW01000063.1:0-346 GCA_002366775.1 Roseovarius sp. UBA3070
GTGAGCTATCTAGGGGTATGTGAGGGGGCGTTTTGATGGATTTCCTCAACGCCATTGTCGCGCTTTCTAATTTCGTGCTGATCCCGGCCATGGCCTATGGCAGCCAGCTGGCGCTTGGCGCGCTGGGGGTCACGCTGATCTATGGCATCCTCAGGTTCTCTAACTTTGCCCATGGTGATACCATGGCCTTTGGCACCATGGCGACAATCCTGTTCACCTGGTGGTTTCAGTCGATGGGCCTGCATCTTGGCCCGCTGCCCACCGCCCTTCTCGCCCTGCCCTTTGGCATATTGGCGACCATGGCGCTGGTGTTGTTCACGGATAGGATGGTCTACCGGTTTTACCG
>DFBW01000063.1:405-797 GCA_002366775.1 Roseovarius sp. UBA3070
CCCGGCGATCAGCGCTTTGCCGATGGCGAGCGGTTTATCATTTCTGCCCGTAATTTCAAAGAACTGACCGGCCTGCGCGAAGGGCTGGCGATCAAAACCACCCAAGGCATCACCGTGGTGACGGCCGTGATTGTGGTGATCGCGCTGTTTTGGTTTCTCAACCGCACCCGCACCGGCAAAAGCATGCGCGCCTATTCGGATAATGAGGACCTTGCCCTGCTGTCAGGCATCAACCCTGACCGCGTTGTTATGGTGACATGGCTGCTTGTGGCGGCCCTCGCCACGATCGCGGGCGTGCTTTATGGGCTGGATAAATCTTTCAAACCGTTCACCTATTTTCAACTGCTGTTGCCCATCTTTGCCAGTGCCATTGTTGGCGGCCTTGGCAGCCC
>DFBW01000063.1:902-3143 GCA_002366775.1 Roseovarius sp. UBA3070
AGCCTGTTTGCGCTGGTCGCCCTGATGATTGTGGTCACGGGATTTGTGCAAAGCTGGAACACAGCAATTCTGATCCTGAACATGGGCCTGATTTCGGCCATCATGGCATTGGGGGTGAACCTGCAATGGGGATTTGCGGGGCTGTTTAATGTGGGTGTCATGGGCTTTGTTGCCCTTGGCGGGCTGGCCACTGTGCTGGTTTCCATGCCGCCCACACCAGAGGCCTGGTCTGCGGGTGGCCTGCAAGTGATTGCCGGGCTGTTGTGCGGAGTGGCGGTCATTGTGATCACTGCCATGGTTCTGAAACGCATGAAAAAATCACACCTGCGCACCCTGTTGGTGCTGACCATTCTGATCGTCGGCTTCTTTGTCTATCGCGCGGTGTTTGATGGCGGTGTTGCCGCGGTTGAGGCCGTTGATCCGGCCTCTACCGGGTATCTGGGGGGGCTTGGCTTGCCGATCCTGTTTGCCTGGCCCATGGGCGGCGTTCTGGCTGCGGGGGCTGCCTGGATCATCGGCAAAACTGCCCTTGGGCTACGTTCGGATTATCTGGCGATTGCCACGCTGGGCATTGCCGAAATCATCCTTGCCGTGATGAAAAATGAAGACTGGCTGGCGCGCGGTGTGAAAAACGTCAGCGGTTTGCCCAGGCCTGTGCCTTACGAGATTGATCTGCAAAAGGATGCCGGCTTTGTGGAACAGGCCGCATCGCTGGGCCTTGATCCGGTGACGGCCTCGGGGCTGTATATCAAGCTCAGCTACTCAATGTTGTTTGCCGGTGTTTTGATCCTCATTCTGGTGATGGCGCAACTGGCGTTGAATTCGCCCTGGGGGCGGATGATGCGCGCCATTCGTGACAATGAGGTCGCCGCCGAGGCAATGGGCAAAGACGTCACCCGCCGCCATTTGCAAATCTTTATCCTCGGCTCGGCGGTCTGTGGCATTGCCGGTGCGATGATGACCACGCTCGATGGTCAGCTGATCCCGACATCTTACCAGCCGCTGCGCTTTACCTTCCTTGTCTGGGTGATGGTGATTGTCGGTGGCTCGGGCAACAATTTTGGCGCTGTTCTGGGCGGTTTTTTGATCTGGTTCTTCTGGGTTCAGGTCGAGCCGATTGGCCTGTGGCTGATGCAGGTGATCACCTCGCCCCTCGCGGAAGGGTCCGCCTTAAAGGAACATCTGATTGAAAGCGCCGCACACATGCGCCTGCTGACCATGGGCTTGCTGTTGTTGCTGGTCCTCAGGTTCAGCCCGCGCGGATTGATACCTGAGCGATGAACAAAGTCGGTTTTGAGCCCAAAGCCACCGAGTTAATTGACGGCTCGTGAGCTAAAAGTTAGATCATAGGCATGATGGAAGAACCCCCCGTTAGGCACCCAACCGCAGCGTCAATAGAATAGCTATCAGCCCGCCTTGGTTTCAGAAATGATCCAGTCATGCAGGACTGGGAATTTGAAGTTGCTAACCCGCTAGATTTGGACAGATACCTGACGCTGTTCGCCGAAGTTATCAACAAGGATGACCTACGCTTTACCTTGGCGGATATTATCATTCAGGCATTTGAAGAAACGGGACTGGACCTTGAATTAGATGCAAGGTGGAGGCCGTTTCTCGATGAACTGGTAGAGAATATGGGGGTCCACGCGCACCAAATTTGGTACTGGGCTTGTTTCGATGTGGAACTTGAGGATGTTTGGAGAGTTGCACCGTACATGCGTTCAATATGCGGGGCCTACAAATAGTTTTATTAGTTTCAAAGAAATCACGGCATAGCCCGAATGTCTCGCCTTCAATGACCGCTTTGTCCGCACAGCAGTCAATCACACATCCGAAGGTCAGTCAGGCCCGCTTGCCTTTGATCTGTGCCACGCCCAAGACATCCAGCACTTTGGCTTCGATATCAGCCGCATTCATGCCCGCGACAGAATACATATCCGCCGGGCTGGATTGATCAATGAATATGTCCGGCAACACCATTGAGCGGAATTTGAGCCCCGCATCAAACACTGCATTGTCGGCCAGCAACTGCGCCACATGAGAGCCAAAGCCCCCCACGGCGCCTTCCTCAATGGTGATCATCGCCTCATGGGTCGCCGCCAGATCAAGGATCATCGCGGCGTCCAACGGCTTGGCAAATCGCGCATCCGCGATTGTTGGCGTGATGCCGCGCGCTGCCAAGGCCTCGGCTGCCTGCTTCACCTCGCCCAACCGGGTGCCGAATGACACGATCGCCACCCG
>DFBW01000207.1:0-1494 GCA_002366775.1 Roseovarius sp. UBA3070
TGGCAGGGCAGGCGGGGTTCCGGGTGATCGGGGCCGCCACAACCCGCTCGCGCGGGGTGCGTTTTGGCGAAATTGACGCCATGCAGGAAACCGAGCGCGCCATTCGCACGGCCATTCAGGCCGCGCAAAAAATGGCCAATATCCGTGTCGATCATGTGATTGGCTGTTTCTCGGGGGCTGATCCGCGCAGCTATGGTCTGGCGGGCGAGGTGGATATCGAAGGGCAGGTGGTGACCGAACAGGATGTCAGCCGTGTGCTGAGCGCCTGTGATGTGCCCGATTACGGCATGGGCCGCGAAGTGTTGCATGCCCAACCGGTGAATTTTGCGTTGGATCATCGCAGTGGAATGGGGGATCCGCGCGGCCAGATTGGTCAGGCGTTGTCGACTGATATGCATATGCTGACGGTGGATGCCAACGCGGTGCAGAATCTGGCGCATTGCGTGCGGCGCTGTGATCTTGAATTGGCGGGTCTGGCCAGTTCGGCTTATGTCTCCGGCATCTCCGCTATGGTCGAAGATGAACAGGAATTGGGGGCCGCCTGTATTGATCTGGGTGGTGGCTCGGCTGGTGTTTCGATCTTCATGAAGAAACATATGATCTATGCCGACAGCGTGCGCATTGGCGGCGATCATGTGACGTCGGATATCTCAAAGGGATTGCAAATTCCGACATCTGTGGCCGAACGGATCAAGACGTTTTATGGCGGCGTTGTTGCCACTGGCATGGATGACCGCGAGATGATCGAGATCGGTGCCGATACGGGGGATTGGCACCATGACCGCCGGTCTGTCAGCCGGGCCGAGTTGATCGGGATCATGCGCCCTCGGGTGGAGGAAATCCTGGAAGAAGTCCGGTCGCGGTTGGATGCCGCCGGATTTGAGCACCTGCCCAGCCAGCAGATTGTGCTGACCGGTGGCGGCAGCCAAATTCCTGGCCTTGACGGATTAGCGAGCAAGATTTTGGGACAACAAGTGCGGCTGGGGCGGCCTTTGCGCGTGCATGGTCTTCCGCAAGCGGCAACCGGGGCAGGATTTGCCTCGGCAGTTGGTCTTTGCCTCTTTGCCGCGAATCCTCAGGACGAGTGGTGGGACTTTGAAATTCCGGTCGATCGTTATCCAGCACGGTCGCTGAAACGGGCCGTGAAATGGTTTAAGGACAACTGGTAACCCCAAGATGTGGTCAAATTGGCAAAATACCGCGTATATCACCAAAAAAGTGGCCATATTTGGTATACAAACGCCAGTTTTTTGGTGACGCACAGGGACCATTTGGGTAAGAATGGTGGGGATTAACTTAATAATCAGCCTGCGCGGGCGGGCATAACAAGCAGGCGGACAGACAGATGACATTGAACCTTACAATGCCGGGGCAAGAAGACCTCAAACCCCGGATCACCGTATTTGGGGTGGGTGGGGCCGGCGGTAACGCCGTCAACAACATGATCGAAAAAGAGTTGGAAGGCGTTGATTTCGTCGTGGCCAACACCGACGC
>DFBW01000207.1:1587-5888 GCA_002366775.1 Roseovarius sp. UBA3070
GCCGGTATGGGTGGCGGCACTGGCACCGGTGCGGCGCCAATCATTGCTCAGGCCGCCCGCGAATTGGGTGTTCTGACTGTTGGCGTTGTGACCAAGCCCTTCCAGTTTGAAGGTGCCAAGCGGATGAAACAGGCCGAAGACGGCGTGGAATCCTTGCAGAAGATGGTCGATACGCTGATCATCATTCCCAACCAGAACCTGTTCCGGCTGGCCAACGAAAAAACCACCTTCACCGAAGCGTTCTCCATGGCGGATGACGTTTTGTATCAAGGTGTTAAAGGTGTCACGGACCTGATGGTTCGCCCCGGTTTGATCAATCTCGACTTTGCCGATGTCCGCGCGGTAATGGATGAGATGGGCAAAGCCATGATGGGCACCGGCGAAGACACCGGCGAAGATCGCGCCATTCAGGCCGCTGAGAAGGCCATCGCCAACCCATTGTTGGACGAAATCAGCCTGCGTGGCGCCAAAGGTGTTCTGATCAACATCACCGGCGGTCATGATCTGACGCTCTTTGAGCTGGACGAAGCCGCCAACCGCATCCGCGAGGAAGTGGACGCCGAAGCAAACATCATTGTTGGCTCCACTTTGGATGCCGCGATGGAAGGGGCGATGCGTGTCAGCGTTGTAGCCACAGGCATCGACGCCTCTGAGATGGTGCATGACATTCCGGTGCCACGTCGCTCAATGGCGCAGCCGTTGCAGCCTGCATCCGTGCAGGAAGAAAGCGCAGTAGACATTGCTGCGGCTCCCGCTCCGATCGCGGCCGAAAACCGCGCTGAACCATCGCTGTTCAATGACATCGACGCCGAGCGCGCCGCGGCAGAAGAGCAGATGGAAGACATCTTTGAGCCCGAAACCGTGCGCCGCGCAGAGCCGGTTTTTGAGGATACATCGGATGACGTACCAGCACCGGCCTATATTCCACGCGCGGAAGAAACGCGTGAGGTTGCTGCCGCTCCTGAGGATGACATGGAAGGTTTTGTCGCGCCGCGCTCTCGCACTGCGGGCACCCCATCACCCGAAGCGATGGCCCGTCTGAGTGCTGCCGTGGGCAAAGTTCCCGCCCGGCAGGCGCAACCACAAACCGCTGATCCGCGCGGCGAGGATGAGGCTGAAAAACCCCGCTTTGGGATCAATTCGCTGATCAATCGCATGACCGGTCATGCCAGTGAAGCCGAGCAACCAGCCCCACGCCCGACACGGCAACAGCCGCCTGTCAGCACCCAATCTGCACAACCTGCGCCCATCGAATCGCAGGACACGCAAGAGGATCAAATCGAGATACCAGCCTTCTTGCGCCGCCAGGCGAACTAAACGGCAACAATTCCTGTGTGAGAGAAGGCCGCTTTGTGCGGCCTTTTTTCGTTTTTAAACAGTTAGTTAGACCCCATAAAAACAAGATCGGCAGGTTTACGCCTCTCTGTTACAGGTCATGTTTCAAGACGTTGCAAAGATTGAATTGAGCCTTGGGCGGGCTGGCTCTAAATCTGGCGCACTCTCGGGCCTTAAGGGCTTGGTAACCAATTTGACAAAACTGACAGGTACAACGTGCAGACAACGCTAACATCGCAGATTGAGTTTAACGGCGTCGGGCTGCATTCCGGCGTTGAGACTTGTTTGCGTATTCTGCCTGCTTTGCCGGGACGTGGGATCGTCTTTCGCCGCAGCGATGTGGATGGTGCCACCGCAGACATTCCGGCGCGCTGGGATCTGGTGAAACAATCGCCCCTGTGCACCAAACTGGTAAATGAACATGGGGTTTCGATTTCAACTGTTGAGCATGTGATGGCTGCCCTTATTGGGTGTGGTGTCCACAACGCTACGGTTGAAGTGAATGGCCCGGAAGTTCCTATTCTTGACGGCAGTTCCGCAGCCTTCGTGCGCGGTATCCTGTCCAAAGGCATCCGCCAGTTGGGCGCGCCCTTAAAAGCGCTGCGTCTGATTGACATGATCGAAGTGCAAAAAGGCGAGGCCTGGGCCCGTTTGGTGCCGCATGACACGCTGTTGATCGAATTCAAGATTGAGTTTGAAGACGCCGCTATTGGTGAGCAGAAAAAACTGCTGAACATGTCCAACGGCAGTTTTGTGCGCGAGCTGTCCAACAGCCGCACCTTTTGCCGTAAGGCCGATGTGGATGCGATGCGTGCCAACGGGCTTGCCTTAGGGGGCACGTTGGAAAATGCCGTGGTTGTTGATGGCGCCCAAGTGCTGAGTCCGGGCGGTTTGCGCCACCGGGATGAGGCGGTGCGCCACAAGATGTTGGACGCATTGGGGGATCTGGCCCTAGCTGGCGCACCGATTCTCGGCCACTATCAGGGCTACCGTGCTGGCCATGCTTTGACCAATGATCTGCTGCGGGCGCTTTTTGCCACCCCACACGCCTTTGAACTGGTCGAATGTGACGCTGAAATCGCCGCGCGCCTGCCCGGTGCGGGCGTTCATTGGGGCGAAATCCCCAAAGTCGCGTAATCCATACCTAAGAATCATGCCAAAGGCGTTTTGCACCGGAAAATTCTGTGCTAGGACCAAGGGATTACTTGGGGTAAAAATCTGCAAATTCGCATGAAGGTGAGTTCGAGCATGACAATAGGCAAGTCGCGGGCAACTGGTGTCAGTGCCTTAGTCATTTGCATCGCATTGGCGGCCTGTGGCGATAACAGCGCCGTGGAACGCGGTGATGTGGATTATGAACTGTACACAGCCGAGCAAATTTTTGAACGCGCCGAATATGATCTGGCACAAAAAGATGCTGATCTGGCGGCGTCGGTTTTTGGCGAAGTAGAGCGGCTTTACCCTTATTCTGAATGGGCTAAACGATCCGTTATCATGCAAGCCTTCGCCTATCATCAGGCCAAGGATTATGAAAACAGCCGGTCAGCTGCGCAGCGGTTCATTGATTTTTATCCCACCGATGAAGATGCAGCCTATGCGCAATACCTGCTGGCCCTTAGCTATTACGACCAAATTGATGAAGTCGGTCGCGATCAGGGGCTGACTTTTCAGGCGCTGCAATCCCTGCGTGAGGTGATTGAGCGTTATCCCGATAGTGAATATGCCCGTTCAGCGATTCTTAAGTTTGATCTGGCATTTGACCATCTGGCGTCCAAGGAAATGGAAATTGGCCGCTACTATCTGCGCGGTGATCATTTCCCGGCAGCCATTAACCGATTCCGTGTCGTGGTTGAGGACTTCCAAACCACATCACACACCGCCGAGGCGTTGCATCGTCTGGTTGAGGCGTATCTGTCGCTTGGCCTGGTCAATGAGGCCCAAACCGCGGGCGCCATTCTGGGCCACAACTTCCAAAGCACCGAATGGTATGAGGACAGCTATAAACTGCTGACCGGGCAGGGGCTGACCTTGCAGGCCAAAGGTGACAATTGGCTGCGTCAGATTTACCGGCAGATGTTGCAGGGCCGTTGGCTCTGATTTCGGGGTAAGGGCATCATGCTCAGGGGCCTCACCATCCGCGATATGCTGATCATCGACCAGCTTGAGCTGGAGGTGCAGCCCGGTTTGAACGCGCTGACCGGCGAAACCGGGGCTGGCAAATCTATTCTTCTGGACAGTTTGGGGTTTGTGCTGGGGTGGCGTGGGCGTGCCGAACTTGTGCGCAGCGGCGCCGAGCAGGGCGAAGTCACTGCCTGGTTTGATCTGCCCCCCGATCACGGCGCGCGTGCCGTATTGGCCGAGGCCGGATTGCCCCAGGAAGATGAACTGATTCTGCGCCGTATCAACAGCCGAGACGGGCGCAAAACGGCTTGGGTCAATGACCGGCGTTGTTCGGGCGAGGTGCTGCGCCAGCTATCGGAAACCTTGGTAGAGCTGCATGGCCAACATGATGATCGTGGCCTGTTGAACCCACGCGGGCACCGGTCTTTGTTGGATGTTTTTGGCGGGCATGAGGCCAAGATTAACGCCACCCGAACGGCCTGGCGCAGCCGTGCCGCGGCCCGCAAGGCGCTGGAGGCCGCCGAGGCGACCTTGGCCCAGATGCGCGCGGACGAAGAATTTCTGCGTCATGCGGTGGGCGAATTTGATGCGCTGGACCCGCAACCGGGGGAAGATGAGGCACTTGATAGCCGCCGTCGGCTGATGCAAGGCGCGGAACGCATGCGCGAGGATGTCGCCAAAGCTCAGGCGGCATTGGGCCATGACGGCGCCGAAGGCGCGGCAGGTGATGCGATGCGGTGGCTCGAATCGGTGGCCCAATCCGCAGAGGGACATCTGGATTCACCGATTGCCGCCATTGGACGCGCATTGGTTGAATTGGACGAGGCCACAAGCGGCGTGGCACA
>DFBW01000207.1:5934-6086 GCA_002366775.1 Roseovarius sp. UBA3070
ATCCGGGCCTTGGCGCGCAAACACGAAACCTTGCCAGATGACCTGGCCAAATTTGGCGAAGGGCTGCGTGCCAAACTGACGGCGCTGGATCAGGGCGAGGGCAACATTGCCGAATTGCAGGCCGATCTGGCCGTGGCTGAGGCAGAATATAC
>DFBW01000207.1:6187-13350 GCA_002366775.1 Roseovarius sp. UBA3070
AAAGTGTGCCTGACTGGCACGGATGCAGGTGTTACCTTGATCTTTGACGAGATTGACCGCGGCGTTGGCGGGGCCACAGCCGATGCCGTGGGCCGTCGTTTGGCGCAGCTGGCTGATAAGGGGCAGGTGTTGGTTGTCACCCATTCGCCGCAAGTGGCGGCGCGTGCCGGGCATCACTGGCGCGTGGAAAAACGGGTTGAGAAGGGGCAAACGCTCTCTTCTCTCAGTGTTTTGTCGAATCAGGCGCGCGTGGATGAAATCGCCCGAATGCTGTCAGGTGATACAATCACAGACGCCGCCCGTGCCGCCGCTGAGATGCTGATTGCCGGTTAGCAGGGCCTGAAACCCAGCAGAGCCAGGCGCGCTTTGTATCCAGAATCGCAGGCTCGTTTCAGCGCACCGCAAACAGGTGAGCATCAGTTCGCCGGGGGCACAAGTTTGCCGGGGTTCATGATGTTATCAGGGTCAAGCGCGCGTTTGAGCGTGCCCATCACGGCCCAAGCCCCCCCATGTTCCTGTGCCATGTACTCCAGTTTTCCCAACCCTATGCCATGTTCGCCGCTCGAGGTACCGCCCAGTGACAGTGCCAGTTCCACCATCCGATTAGAGGCCGCTTTCGCGCGGGCAACCTCATCTGCATCCGTTTCGTCGATCAGCAGGATTGCATGAAAATTACCGTCGCCCACATGGCCCAAAATAGGGCCGGTCAGATTTGAATGTGCCAGATCGCTGCGGGTTATTTCAACGGCTTCGGCCAGACGGGAAATGGGGACACATATATCGGTGACGATGGCACGTGCGCCGGGGCGCAGTTGAAGAATAGCGTGATAGGCGTTGTGCCGCATCGCCCAGAGCGCATTTCGGTCTTCAGTTTTAGTGGCCCAGGAAAACCCCTGGCCTTCATGTTCGGCAGCGATCTGGCCAAAGATTGCGCTTTGATCTGCCACGGTGGCCTCAGTGCCATGAAATTCAAGTAATAGATGAGGTTTCACAGGTAACTTACTGTTACTATAGCTGTTTACAGCAATCACACTGTCGCTATCCATCAGCTCGATACGTGCCAGCGGCAGGCCCATTTGTATGGCATCCATGGTTGCTGCAACTGCATCATTGACGCTGGCAAAGGCGCAGACCGCGCTTGAAACTGCCTCTGGCGTACCTTGCAATCGCAGGGTCAGCTCGGTGATCAGCCCCAATGTGCCCTCCGACCCGACAAACAACCCAGTGAGGTCATACCCCGCAGATGATTTGCGTGCACGGGTGCCAGTGCGGATCACTTCGCCCGTTGCGCTCACCACTTCCAGTGCCAGAACGCTATCGCGCATGGTGCCATAGCGCACGGCCGTGGTGCCGCTGGCACGGGTTGAGGCCATGCCGCCAATCGAGGCATTGGCACCGGGATCTACCGGAAAGAACAGGCCAGTGGCACGCAATTCTTCGTTCAATGCTTCGCGGGTGACACCCGGTTGCACGGTCACATCCTGATCGCCCGGACGGATGTTCAAAACCCGGTTCATGTGCTGGAAATCCACGCATATGCCACCCCGCACTGCTTGGGCCTGCCCCTCCAGAGAGGTGCCGGCCCCCCAACCCACCACCGGACATTTGTGGCGCGCACAAATGGAGACGATTTGCATGACGTCTTCGGTTGAGCGGGGATAGGCCACAGCATCAGGGGGCGTCAGGGGGAAATGGGTTTCACTACGGCCATGAGCCGTGAGTTCGGACTTGGAGAGGGTTACGCCTTCGCCTAGAACTGCACAAAGCTCTGCGATTGCATCATTGATGCCCATGTGTGGCCTTTCGTTGTGTATTCTACGCATAAGACTATGCCATGCAGCGCCGATGGAAAAGAACGCGCTTGAGAAAGGTAAACGCAACAGATGGCCAACCCCGATCCAGCGATGTGGCGGCAGAAATGGCAGGCCGCCTGCGATGGGCTGAAACGCGCATGGTCAATGCTGCTGAAACGCGGCCCAAGTCAGATCCAGTTTTGGTTCATAGCACTGCTTATCGGGATTGCGGCAGGTTTTGCCGCTTTGGGGTTTCGCAAGGGCATTTCCGCTGTACAGGCTTGGGCGTATGGCACCGATGATGTTGCGGGGATTCAGGCCTTTGCCGGAATGCTGCCGTGGTATTGGTTGTTGATCATTCCAATTCTGGGCGGTTTGGCAGTGGGGCTGATTCTGCACTGGTTCACGCCCGATGGGCGGGTGCGCGCGGTTGCGGATGTGATTGAAGGCGCTGCTTTGAAGGAAGGCCGGGTGGAGATGCGCGAGGGCGTGGCGTCTGCCTTCGCCTCGATGATCACTCTGGGCACTGGGGGGTCTTCGGGCCGCGAGGGGCCGGTGGTACATATCGCGGGGGTTATCTCAACCTGGATCAGCAACCGGATTATGGCGGATGGTGTCACCGGGCGGGATCTGCTTGGCTGTGCCGTGGCCGCAGCGGTGTCAGCGTCTTTCAATGCCCCGATTGCGGGGGCCATTTTTGCGCTGGAAGTGGTGTTGCGCCATTTTGCCGTGCACGCATTTGCGCCGATTGTGATTGCCTCGGTTGCGGGCACGGTGATCAACCGGCTGGAATTCGGTGATGTGACCGAGTTTACCTTGCCCGTGGCCAGTGCGCTGGAATTTTATGTGGAATTGCCGGCGTTCCTGATTCTGGGGCTGTTGTGCGGCTTGGTGGCCACGTTGCTGATGCAAGCGATTTTCCTGACGGAGGATATCGCCAGCCATTGGCAGGACCGATTGTCGATCCCGCGCTATCTGCGCCCTGCAGTGGCCGGTGGTTTACTGGGTGGATTGGCGATCTGGTTTCCCCATATCATCGGCGTGGGCTATGAGACGACGTCGGCGGCACTGACCGGCCAGCTGGTCCTTCATGAAGCCGTGGTCTTTGCCATTCTCAAGGTGGCCGCTGTGGCCATCACCTTTGGCGGGCGCATGGGCGGAGGGGTGTTTTCACCTTCGCTTATGGTGGGGGCGCTGAGCGGTCTGGCCTTTGGGCTGATTGCCACGGGGGTCTTTCCCGATGTGTCCGGCTCAAGCACGCTCTATGCGCTGGCAGGCATGGGGGCGGTAGCGGCGGCCGTCCTGGGCGCGCCTATATCCACGACTTTGATTGTGTTTGAAATGACGGGCGATTGGCAAACCGGCCTTGCGGTGATGGTCGCAGTGTCGATGTCAACAGCCCTTGGATCGCGGTTGGTACGACGGTCGTTCTTTTTGACGCAGCTGGATCGGCGCGGCACGCGGTTGGCGGCAGGGCCACACGCGTATTTGCTGGGCATGTTCCGCGTGGCCAAGCTGATGCGCGCCAAGGATGAGGACGGCGCCGCTGACGAAGAGCGCTGCTGGGAAATGATCGGGGACGGTATCTATGTGGATGGCAACGCCACACTTGAAGCAGCGATGCCGATCTTTGATCGCACCCCGGTGCCGTTTATTCCGGTGGTGACACTCACTGGCGAAGATCTGTCACCCGAACTTTGGGGCGCGCTGTTTCATGTGGATGCGCTCAAGGCGTACAACCGAGCACTGGCAGCGGTGTCTGAGGAAGAACACAGCTGAACAAGTGGCATTTTGGGACGCAGGTCTTGGAGGAAGGGATGTTCAAACCCGCTCAACCGCCAGATAATCGCCCGGCGTGAAGGCGATGTGTTCCTTAATGCGGGCCACGGCCTCAATCGGGGTTTCATAGCTCCAGCCGACGTTTTCCAGGGTTTGGCTTTTGGTGACGATAGAGAAATATCTGGCATCACCCTTGTGGGGGCAGTGCGAAACATGATCACTTTCCTCCAAAAACGCCATGGCAATGTCTTCACGCGGGAAATAGATCACATCACCATAGCCCGGTTCGCTGAGTTCCAGCGCATTTTTGCTTTCGGCCAGAACAGCCCCACCGGCACGCACCACCCAAGTACCGGTTGCTTTGCGGATTTTAATGTCAGCCATGGTGGCATCCTTCCTGTGTGTTGGTTGTCAGATGTCCCGGTTATGGCCCGTGGTCACCGGATACCCATATGTCATGAAGTTCACCGATGTATACAGACGCGATGTCACAGGCGTGACAGCTCACAGGGGCCGAGTGGCCTGTTCCAGCCAGTCACGCGTTTTGGGTGAGACAAGCGGGCCGATCTTATCCATACATGTGGCGTGATAGAGGTTCAACCAGTCGCGTTCCCCTTGTGACAGCAGATCAGTCTCAATCAGGCGCTGGTCAATCGGCGCAAAGCTGATGGTTTCAAAATGCAACTTACCGGTTTGATCCCCTTGGGGCAGGGGCGTGGCCTCTTGTATCACCAGCAGGTTTTCGATGCGGATGCCAAAGGCGCCTTCGCGGTAATACCCCGGCTCGTTGGATACGATCATGCCCTGTTCAAGGGGCACTTCGGACACGCGGCTGAGGCGCTGTGGGCCCTCATGTACGCACAGGTGCACACCCACGCCGTGACCCGTGCCGTGGCCGTAATCCTGATCGTTGAGCCATAGCGGATAGCGCGCCAATACATCCAGATCACGCCCGGCCAACCCCTTGGGCCAGCGCACGCGGGACATGGCGATCATGCCTTGCAGAACACGGGTGAAACAGCTGCGTTCCTCAGCGCCCACTTTGCCCACGGGCAGGGTGCGCGTGATATCGGTGGTGCCGTCCAGATATTGCCCGCCGCCATCCAGCACCAGCAGATCACCATCGGTGAGCGTGCGGTTCGAGCTTTGCGTGACACGGTAATGCGCAAGCGCGCCATGTGGCCCGGCCCCGGCTATGGTGTCAAAACTGATGTCCAGCAGATGGCCGGTGGCGCGGCGGTATGCCTCAAGTTGGCGCACCACGTCAATCTCGGTGATGGTGCCGGGAGAGTGTTGGTCAAACCAAAATAGAAATTCACATAGCGCCGCCCCGTCGCGCAGGTGTGCGGTGCGGGTGGCGGTGATTTCGGCATCAGTTTTGCAGGCCTTGGGCAGGATACATGGGTCTTGCCCCCAGATGTGGGTCACGCCGGCCTCGTCCAGCTGTTGCACCACCCAGAGCGGCACCGAGGCCTTGTCTAATCGCACCGGTCCGGTCAGGCTGTGCAGACCGGGGGCGAAGGCGTTGGGCGGGCGGATTTTGATGTCACTGCCCAGATGTGCCCTGAGGGTGTCATCCACTTTGCCGGGGTCGGTGAACAGGGTCAGTTGGCCCGTGTCATGCAGGATCGCAAAAGCATGGGCGACGGGGTTGCGCGGGATGTCATGCCCGCGAACATTCAGCAACCACGCGATGGAATCGGGCAGGGTGATCACGGCACATTCGTGACGGTGCACTTTTAGGTGCTGCGCCAGAAGGGCGCGTTTTTGCGTGTGGGTTTTCCCTGCTAATTCAGATGGATATGGTGCTATTGCGCCTTGGGGTGGATCGGGTTGATCGGGCCAAATTTTGTCAATCAAGTTCTGTGTCGATACCAAGGATATGCCGCTGCCAACCAGTGCTATTTCCAAGGTTTCAATCTGCTCGGGCGTGTAAAGCCACGGGTCAAAGCCGATCTTGCCGCCGTCAGGCAAGGCGTCTTTCAGCCAATCGGCGGGTTTCACCTCGGGCCAGTCCACGGGGGTGAAATGATGCGTGTCCACTTGTGCCTTGACCTGCACACGGTAGCGGCCATCAACAAAGACACCTGCGCGATCACTCAATGCAATGCAAAACCCAGCCGAGCCTGTGAACCCGCTCAACCAGGCCAGCCGGTCATCGCGCGGGGCAACATACTCGCCCTGATGTGCATCCGCGCGTGGCACCATAAAGCCTGACAGCCCTTGTCGCGTCATTGCCTCTCGCAGCATAGCGAGGCGCGGGGGCCCTTGATCGGGCGAGGCGGTATCGGCAAAGCTCTGAAACATGATAAATTTCCTCTGTCGGCAGGGCCATTCTGAGGGTTGAGAAAACCCGGTTCCCCGCGCGAAGGCAACAAGAGATTTACCGAAGGATTTCTGCTACATTTGGTCAACAAGGGAGAATTTGAGCGATGACCACCAGAAAACAGAGTTTTGCAGATTTGGAAAAAAACGGCTGGTCAGAACGAGAAACGGCGAAATCTTACGCCACGAATTTTGCCAAAGCAGCGGAGTATAGTGTCCCGATTATGGTGGATATGGTCCGGGCTGGTCCGGGGTTCTCTGTGTTGGACTTATGTTGTGGACACGGTATTTTGGCTGCCGAGGCCGCAGCGCGAGGCGCATCTGTCACTGGTGTGGATTTCTCGCCCGCGATGCTGGAGTTGGCGCGTGTCAGGGCACCCGATGTTTCGTTCATGCAAGGCGATGCGATGGATCTTCCATTTGCAGAGAACCGTTTTGATGCGGTTGTTATCGGGTTTGGCATCCCACATGTGCCAGACGCGCCAAGAGTATTTGCCGAGGTGTTTCGTGTGCTCAGGCCGGGGGGGCGACTGGCTTACTCGGTTTGGCAGAACAGCGCAGGTGCGATGAGTTACACGTTTAAAGCAATTGCTGATCACGGAGCTGTGGATATATCCCTTCCGCCCGGACCAGGGGCACATGATTATGCGGATGAGGTGCGGGTAAGAGAGGCCTTGCTCGATGCGGGTTTCTTGGATGTTTTATTTACCGAAGTGGATAGCTATTGGCGTGTGGACACCCCAGATCAGGTCGTGCAGTTTTTTGAACAAGGTACTGTAAGGGGCGGGGCGTTGTTGCGTGTACAGCCCCCCGATGCCAGACAGGCCATCCTAGATTCAGTTACGGAAATGGTGCTGGCGCATCACGGTCAGGGGCCTGGGTGGGATGTGCCATTGCCATCGGTGGTGGTATCGGCACGCGCGTCTTAACTGACCCGACGTATCCCCATAACACGCGCCCTTGCACGCGGATCGCTGTCAAACAATGCGGCCAGTTGCTCGATCATGGCACCTGCTAACTGGTCAACATCCGTGATCGTCACCGCGCGTTCATAATAGCGCGTGACGTCATGTCCGATGCCAATGGCCAGCAGTTCAACCTGTTTACGCTTCTCGACCATGCCGATCACATCGCGCAGGTGTTTTTCCAGATAATTCGCGGGGTTAACCGACAAAGTTGAATCGTCCACCGGCGCCCCGTCCGAGATCACCATAAGAATTTTGCGGGCCTCGCGGCGGGCCACTGTGCGCCGATGTGCCCATTCCA
>DFBW01000207.1:13392-14160 GCA_002366775.1 Roseovarius sp. UBA3070
TGTCCGGCGCATCGGTGCGTCGGCCGATTTATAGATGATGTGCCGCAAGTCGTTCAGGCGGCCGGGCAATTGTGGGCGGCCCTCACTTAACCAGGCCTCGCGGGATTGGCCACCTTTCCAGGCGCGGGTGGTAAAACCGAGGATTTCCACCTTGACCGAGCAGCGTTCAAGTGTGCGCGCCAGAACATCGGCGCAGATCGCAGCAATGGAAATGGGGCGCCCGCGCATCGAGCCGGAGTTGTCCAGCAACAGCGTCACAACGGTATCGCGGAATTCGGTGTCTTTTTCGATCTTGAAGCTGAGCGGGGTCGTGGGGTTGGCCACCACGCGTGCCAGACGCCCGGCATCGAGCATGCCTTCCTCAAGATCAAACTCCCAAGCCCGGCTTTGTTGCGCCTGAAGGCGGCGTTGCAACTTGTTCGCCAGACGGCTGACAGCGCCTTTCAATGGCTCCAACTGTTGATCCAGATAGGCACGCAGGCGTTCCAGCTCGATTGGCTCGGCGAGGTCTTCGGCAAATATTTCCTCATCGTAGTCAGTTGAATAGACGCTATAATTTGGGTCGGCATCGGAAACCGGCTGTGGCGTCGGTGGCTCGAGCGGGGCTTCGCCTTCGGGCAGTTCCTGTTCTTCACCGGCGTCCTGATCCGCCATGTCATCGGTGCTGACCTGCGCCTGTGCCGCGTCTTGCTGATCTTCCTGAGATTGCTCGGGATCGGCGTCGGCTTCGCTGTCGTCGCTGTCATCCTGACCGGCGCTGTCGGGATC
>DFBW01000087.1:0-1623 GCA_002366775.1 Roseovarius sp. UBA3070
ACCGACCAGATTGAGGGATATGGGCGGTTGCTGAGGGCGTTTTAAGGGGTGACGTGTGACGCTGCGGGTTATCCGACCTCGGTACGCCCACGCCGATCCCCCCGCAATGCGGCGTATAATACATGTGTGCGCCAGCGGCCATTGATCTGCAAATAGCTTTGCGCCACACCTTCATATTTGAATCCGCAGCTTTCCAGCAACCGGCGCGACGCTTTGTTTTCTGGCAGGCAAGCCGCCTCAATCCGGCTGAGGTCCAGCCGCGTGTGCGCATGGTGCACCATGGCATCTATCGCCTCGCGCATGTATCCTTGGCGAATGTAGGGCTGACCAGTCCAATACCCCAAAGTGCCCGCCTGAGACGGACCACGCCGGATGTTATCAAGTGTGATGGCTCCCAGCAGCGTCTCATCCTCGCGCCGGATCAGAAACAGCGGCATCGCCGAGCCGTTATTGATGGAGCGCTGCGCCCAGTAGACCCGGTTGGTAAATCCCTTGCGTGACAGATGATCCGTCGCCCACAATGGCTCCCAGGGGCTGAGAAACTCGACACTGGTTTCGCGCAAACTCGCCCAGTCACGATAATCCGTCAGCACCGGCTGGCGCAGGGTCAAACGCTCGGTTTCGATCTTCAGTTTCCGGCGGGGCAGAAACATCAGGCCGCACGCCTTTCCTGCAACTCCTTCAGCGTCGGCGCCGAAGCCACGGTTCCATAAAGCGCCAAGGCCGCCGGGGACTGTCCGGCCAGTTGTTCAGCCAATCTGCGCACATCCGCCAGGCTGACCGCGTCTATCCGCGCAACGATCTCGTCCAACTCGGGCACACGGCCCCAGATTTGTAACATCCGCGCCAGACGTTCAGCCCGGTTTGACGGGCTTTCCAGCCCCATCAGCAAGCCCGCTTTCATCTGAGTGCGCGCGCGGTCCACTTCTTCCTGGCTCATATCGTCGGCGGCACGCTTCATCTCATCGACAGTGATCTGCGCCAAACCTTCCAGCTGATCGCCTGATGTGCCGGCATAAATCGTGGTCATGCCCGTGTCAGCATACGCCCCTGCCTGCGCATAGATGGTGTAACACAACCCGCGCTTTTCCCGGATTTCCTGAAACAGGCGCGACGACATCGACCCACCAAGGGCCGACGCATAAATCTGAGTAGCATATATAGCCGGGTCACTATAATCCGGGCTTTCAAACGCCAGTGCAAAATGCGCTTGTTCAAGGTCTTTGATATGGCGGCTTTCGCCCCCGGCAAACTTTGCAATCATCGGGGAATGGCATGGTGCCGCCGACATATCTGCAAACAGCTTTTCGGCCGCCGCAACCAATGCATCATGATCCACCGCCCCCGAGGCCGACAAGATCATCTGCCCGGGCACATATTGCTGGGCCACAAAGCGCTCCAGATCACCGCGCGAGAAATTGCGCACGCGCTCTTCTGGCCCAAGAATGGTGCGCCCAAGGGGGTGGTCAGGATAGGCTTCTTCCTGCAACCAGTCAAAAATGATGTCGTCGGGCGTGTCCATCGCCTGGCCGATCTCTTGCAGGATCACGCCACGCTCCACCTCAATTTCGCGTGCATCAAACACCGGATTGCGCAGAATATCGGCCACCACATCCAGCGCCA
>DFBW01000087.1:1729-2524 GCA_002366775.1 Roseovarius sp. UBA3070
GACGCATCCTCGTGGCGGGCACCGGCCAGAACCCACACCCCGATGGCCGCAGATTGCAGACCCGGCATATGTTCAGTGGCAATGCGAAAGCCGTTGGGCAGAGTTGTCAGATTGACGGTCAAGTGGCGGTCCGTTCTTTAAGATGTTTTGCTTGTCACCTGCCTAAGCACGAAAGCCAAACATGGGGCTACATTCATTCGTCTTGCGCGTTTTGTGAAAATCCTAAGTGGCAGATTTACCGCATTTCTCTTTGATGAGGGTCTCAATGGCACCCAGATCATTTTCGACCCGCGTTATCCGCTCAGGGCGCTCATACAGGTCAGACATACGCTCGGGCAAGGGGGGATGTTGACCCGATGCCTCCTCGACCGCCGCCGGGAACTTGGCGGGATGGGCGGTGGCAAGCGTGATCATCGGCACGGCTGGATCGCGCTGTGCCTCGGCCACATGCACACCAACAGCGGAATGAGGGCAGAGCAGCTCTCCTGTCGTCGCCGACAGTCTCGCAATGGTTGCCATGGTCTGAGCTTCTGAACAATGTCCGGAATCAAAGCTTTCGCGCAGGGCTTGCATCGCGCCCTGGCTCACTGAAAAGCCGCCCTGTGCCAGCTCATCCATCAGCTGTGCCACGGCGGCGCCATCCCGGTCATAGGCATAATACAGCGCCCGCTCAAAGTTGGAGCTGACCTGAATATCCATCGACGGGCTGATCGACGGGATCACCCCATCAGGCCTATATTCTGACGTTGAGAGACAGCGGTGCAGAATATCGTTTTGGTTGGTCGCCACCACCAG
>DFBW01000260.1:0-1473 GCA_002366775.1 Roseovarius sp. UBA3070
TGGATAGGGTCCGCGATGTGGGAAATCAGTCAGGCTTTCACCTGCCATCAATCGCGCGGCGATGGAGGCAATCGCTGAATCCGTGGCCTTGGCCACGAATGGCACTGTGCGGCTGGCGCGGGGGTTTACCTCAATCAGGAAGATGTCATCGCCTTGAACGGCGAACTGAATGTTCATCAGGCCGCGCACGTTGAGTGCCAGAGCAAGCGCTTTGGTCTGGGTTTCAATCTCGCTGATAATCGCCTTGCTCAGCGTATAGGGCGGCAGTGAGCACGCACTGTCGCCCGAATGCACGCCGGCCTCTT
Organism: Roseovarius sp. UBA3070; assembly: GCA_002366775.1. Lineage (GTDB taxonomy): Bacteria > Pseudomonadota > Alphaproteobacteria > Rhodobacterales > Rhodobacteraceae > Roseovarius. The sequence goes on from DFBW01000260.1 coordinate 306, forward strand.
CGATATGTTGCAGGATGCCTGCCACATGTACGTTTGTGCCGTCACACAGCGCATCCACATCACATTCAATCGCCCCCGCCAGATAGCTGTCCAGCAGCACGGGGCTGTCACCTGACACCACGACGGCCTCGGCGATATAGCGTTCGAGCTGGGCCATGTCGCGCACAATCTCCATCGCGCGCCCCCCCAGAACATACGAGGGGCGAATGACCAGCGGAAAGCCGATTTCATCAGCAATTTCAAGTGCCTGTGCGTCAGTGCTGGCAATGCCGTTATGGGGTTGCTTCAGCCCCAGATCATTGACCAACGCCTGGAACCGCTCGCGGTCTTCGGCCAGATCAATCGCATCCGGTGTGGTGCCAAGGATCGGAATGCCTTCCTGCTCCAGCGCGTTGGCCAGTTTCAGCGGGGTCTGGCCGCCAAACTGCACAATGACCCCGTGCAGCGTGCCGTTTTCCTGCTCTACCCGCAGGATTTCCAGCACATGTTCAAAGGTCAGAGGCTCAAAATACAAACGGTCCGAGGTGTCGTAATCGGTACTGACGGTCTCGGGGTTGCAGTTGATCATGATCGTCTCATACCCTGCATTGGTCAGTGCATAGCAGGCGTGACAGCAGCAATAATCAAACTCGATCCCCTGGCCGATCCGGTTTGGTCCGCCGCCCAGAATAACCACCTTTTTGCGGTCGCTGGGGCGGGCCTCACATTCCACTTCGCCCATCATCGGCTGCTCATAGGTGGAATACATGTAGGGCGTTTGCGCCTCGAACTCGGCGGCACAGGTGTCAATCCGCTTGAACACGGCATTCACGCCTAGGTCCAGACGCGCGCGGCGCACCTCCGCCTCGGTCTTGCCGGTCAGATGGGCCAGCCGCGCATCGCTAAAGCCCATCATTTTCAGATGGCGCAACCCGGCTTCATCACTGGGCAAGCCGCTGTCGCGCACGCCCTCCTCGGCCTCCACAATCTCGCGGATGCGGGCCAGAAACCATGGGTCAAACTTGGTGACGTCAAAGATTTCATCGTCGCTCAGCCCATGACGCATGGCTTGTGCAATGGTGCGCATCCGGTCGGGGGTCTGCTGGCTGATCGCCTTGATCACGGCAGATTTTTCTGGCGCGCCTTCGATTTCGACCTCGTCAAACCCGCTCAGGCCGGTTTCCATGCT
>DFBW01000260.1:1541-2241 GCA_002366775.1 Roseovarius sp. UBA3070
TCAAAGGCAAAGCGCGGGATTTTGGTGACGACATAGTCAATCGTCGGCTCAAAGCTGGCAGGCGTCACCTTGGTGATGTCGTTGTCCAATTCATCCAGCGTATAGCCCACGGCCAGCTTCGCCGCGATCTTGGCAATCGGAAAGCCCGTGGCCTTGGACGCCAGCGCCGAGGAGCGCGACACCCGAGGGTTCATCTCAATCACCACCATGCGGCCATCATCGGGGTTGATCGCCCATTGCACGTTTGATCCGCCGGTTTCCACACCAATTTCGCGCAGAACGGCAATCGAGCCGTTGCGCATGATCTGGTATTCCTTATCGGTCAGTGTCAGGGCAGGGGCCACGGTGATGCTATCGCCGGTGTGCACGCCCATCGGATCTACGTTTTCAATGGCACAAACGATAATGGCATTGTCCGCCTTGTCGCGGACCACTTCCATTTCGAACTCTTTCCAACCCAGCAGGCTTTCGTCAATCAGGATTTGATTGACCGGGCTGGCATCAAGGCCGGTTTTGCAGAAATGTTCGTAATCATCGCGGTTATAGGCCACGCCGCCGCCCGTGCCACCAAGGGTAAATGCAGGGCGGATAATGGCGGGCAGGCCGACATAATCAATCGCGTCCATACATTCTTCAAAGGTGTTGGCGATCGTCGCCTTGGGGTTTTCGATCCCCAGCCGGTCCATCGCCTCGCGGAACA
>DFBW01000260.1:2353-6469 GCA_002366775.1 Roseovarius sp. UBA3070
TTTTCGATGATCTTGGCGACGATCTCGGGCGTGATCGGCTCGATATAGGTGGCATCGGCCAATTCGGGATCGGTCATGATCGTGGCCGGGTTGGAGTTGACCAGAATGACCCGGTAGCCTTCCTCACGCAGCGCTTTGCATGCCTGAGCGCCGGAATAGTCAAATTCGCAGGCCTGACCAATAATGATGGGCCCTGCGCCAATGATCATGATGGATGAGATATCGGATCTTTTTGGCATGGGTCCCCCAAAAACATTTCGCCTTTGCTGCGTGTGCGCACCTAAGGGCGAAACGCGTGCAACGTTCATTTTGCCCGCCGCGTTGTCCCCCCATATCTTCGGGTCTGAGGGTCGAAACGCTTTGGGCAGACGCGGGCATCGGCATAAGGCCGGTTGCGCAAATTGTTGGCGTTATATCCATGATGGGCGCTGGTGCAAGGGGGATCGCAAAACTTGGTGGTTATGCCGCTTTTTAGAGTGATATTTGGGGGGTGGGGGGCTATCACAGCCCAGATCGGACAAAGGACGCAAGCGGTGCAGATTCGCTTTGATCATGGACCTGACGGCGCGGCCTGTCTTTTTGGGCAGGCCAGGGGGCTGATTTCGGCCACCACACCCGATGAGGTGCCCGAGGCATTGGCCGCCATGGACAGCGCCCGCGCGCAGGGTAAATGGCTGGCTGGATATGCCAGTTACGAACTGGGTTATGTGTTGGAACCTGCCTTGGAGGAATTGCTGCCCAAGGCCCGTCGCCTGCCATTGTTGCACTTTGGTGTGTATGATTGGCCCAATATTGCCCAGCCGCTCAGGCACGGTGATGCAAGCCTGTCGGAGTTCACGCCCCACTGGGACGAACAGCACTACGAAGGCGCATTCAAACAGGTGCATGACTATATTTGTGCGGGTGATTTTTATCAGGCCAATCTGACCTTCCCAATTTCGATGGTCTGCTCCGGTACGCCCGAGGCTCTCTATCAGGCACTGTCGCAGGTTCAGCCGGTGCGCTATGGGGCGTTGGTGCGCCAGGACGGGCTGCCAAGCCTGTTGTCACGCTCGCCCGAGCTGTTTTTTCGCACCAATACCCAAGGTCAGATTGAGACCCGGCCAATGAAAGGCACGCAACCCCGTTCCGAGGACCCCGCCGAGGATGCCCGCCGTCGGTTTTTTCTGCAAACCGATGAAAAGAACCGCGCCGAAAACCTGATGATTGTTGATTTGCTGCGCAATGATCTGTCGCGTATTTGCCGCGCGGGTACGGTGCAGGTGCCCGAACTGTTTACAGTTGAGAGCTATGAGACAGTACATCAGATGACCTCGCATATCACCGGGCTGATGGTGGCGGGCACGGGGCTGGGCGATATATTGCGCGCGCTGTTTCCTTGTGGGTCCATCACCGGCGCGCCAAAGGTGCGCGCGATGCAGGTGTTGGCAGATCTGGAGGGCGCCGCACGCGATGCCTATTGCGGCACCATTGGCTGGGCCGCTCCAGATGGGCGGGCAGAGTTCAACGTGGCGATCCGCACGCTGATGATCGAGGATGGCCACGCCCGGCTGAATGTTGGTGGCGGGGTGGTTTATGACAGCACCGCAACCGGCGAATACGAGGAAGCGCTTTGGAAAGCCCGCTTTGCGGCCCAATTGGCCCTGACGTCCGGCTAAGGCGCGCCGTGCCCGTTGCCTGATTTGGTGACTGGCGGCGCGGCAATTCCTATCGTGGGCTCACCTTGTCAACACTGCCACTCATTTGCACAGGGCAGCGGCCAATGATCCGGGGCTTACTCTGCTGCATGTCTCAATTCTTCGTCCTCGCAATACAGATAGTCCCGCGTTAACGGCACACCATCCTGCTGGCGCGACAATTGCATCTGAAACACCACCTGACTGTTCAACCGGAATGTCAGCTCACTGGCCACCAGATAGTACCGCCACATCCGGCAGAACCGCGCGTCATACAGCGCGTGTGCTGCATCAATATTGCCCATAAAGCGATCATACCAGTGGCGCAGGGTTTGCGCATAGTGCAGCCGCCAGACCTCGATATCGGTGGCCATCAGGCCTGAATGCTCATAGGCGGCTGCGGTTTCAGACAAAGACGGCGCATAGCCCCCCGGAAAGATGTATTTGGTCACCCATGGGCTGGTGGTGCCCGGCGGTGTTGAGCGCCCGATCGTGTGGATCAATGCCACGCCATCCGGTGTCAGCCTGTTTTTCACCGTATCAAAATAGGCCTGATAATGTGGCGCGCCCACATGTTCGAACATGCCAACCGAGACTATGCGGTCAAACTGGCCGGCCACCTGCCGATAATCCATCAACTCAAAGGTTACACGGTCTGCCAGTCCGGCGGTCTTGGCGCGGTCCACAGCCATTTTATGTTGTTCCACCGACAGGGTCACGCCGACAACCTGCGCGCCGTAATCGCGCGCCAGCGTCAGTGCCATACCTCCCCATCCGCAGCCGATATCCAGCACCCGCATGCCCGGCTCAAGCAACAGCTTGCGCGCGATATGGTGCGTCTTGGCGTTTTGGGCCGCCTCCAGCGTCATGCCGGGATCGGTGAAATAAGCGCAGGAATATTGCCGATCTTCATCAAGAAACAAATCATAGAGCGCGCCGGAAAGATCATAGTGGTGTTCAACATTGGCACGCGCCCTGCGCATCGGGTTGAACTGCTGCACCCGCTTTAGCGCATGACGCAGCGCCGATATTGGCCACAGTGCCATATGGTGGCCCTGAGCCGCTATATTGCTGATCGCCAGCCCCAAAAACCCGTGCAAATCGTCGCCCTCAATCGTCAAGCGGCCATCCATATAGCCCTCTCCCACGGCCATATCGGGCGACAAAACAAGCAATCGCGGTAACGCAGGATCATGCAGCGCAAGCGCTACACAGGCGCCCGTCGAGGCATCCCCGTATCGGCGTGTTTCGCCATCCGGGTAAACCACAGTCAGCTCGCCCAGTCGTATCAAATGCCGCAGCATGCGATCCAATGCCATGTTCCACATGTTTCCCCCTTAATCAGCGCCCCACAGCGGCGCTTTATTTCAAGTGATGTGAAACCTGCCTTGTTCCGGGCAATCCCCCGGTTATCTGCTCGAATGACCCGATATTTCCGCAAATTTACCCGCCTGTCCATGCTTTTAACGAAATGCGCGGGGTTCTGCCTATCTCAGCCCCTTGACTTCTGAGCGTGGCATTGGTGTACCCACCCGAACCATGCGCCCTGCACCACACATTTTTGGCACGGCGCTCTGAGAGGATCATCATGCACGTTTATCGCAGCCATACCTGTGTTCAGCTTAACGCTTCTAATGTCGGGGAAAAGGTTCGCCTGTCGGGTTGGGTGCATCGCATCCGTGACCACGGCGGTATCCTGTTTATCGACCTGCGCGACCACTACGGCGTGACGCAGGTGTTGTGTGATCCCGACAGCCCGGTGTTTTCTGACGTTGAAAAACTGCGCAGCGAATACTGCGTGTGCATTGACGGCGAGGTGAAGGCCCGCGATGAAAGCCTGATCAACTCAAAGCTGCCCACCGGCGAGATCGAAGTGTTCATCCGTGATATGGAAGTGCTGGGCGGCGTGAATGGCGAGTTGCCCCTGATCGTATTTGGCGATCAGGAGTACCCCGAAGAAACCCGCCTGCGCTATCGCTACCTTGATCTGCGCCGCGAGGCGATGCAGGGCAATATGACCCTGCGCTCGGATGTGGTGGCCTCGGTGCGCAAACGCATGTGGGACAAGGGATTTCGTGAGTATCAAACGCCGATTATCACCGCCTCAAGCCCCGAAGGCGCGCGTGACTTTCTGGTGCCATCGCGCCTGCACCCCGGCAAGTTCTATGCTTTGCCGCAGGCCCCCCAGCAGTTCAAACAGCTGATCATGGTGTCGGGTTTTGACAAATATTTTCAAATTGCGCCCTGTTTTCGGGATGAAGACCCGCGCGCTGACCGCTCGCCCACCGATTTCTATCAACTTGACCTAGAGATGAGCTTTGTTGAACAACAAGACGTGTTTGACACGATCCAGCCAGTGATCGGCGGGATTTTTGAGGAGTTTGGCGGCACTCGCAAAGTGGATCAGGAGTGGGAGCATATTTCCTACCGTGACGCTGCG
>DFBW01000260.1:6585-20225 GCA_002366775.1 Roseovarius sp. UBA3070
CCAAAAAGAGGGGCTGCCGGGGATGGGGTATATCTTCTGGCGCAAACAATCCGCGGATTCGATTGCGCAGGAACAGGGGATTTCTGTCAAGGACGTCAACGCCAAGATCAAAGCCGGTGAAATCACCTTGGGCGAAGAGGCCGCAGGCCCATTGGCCAAGAACATCGGACCAGAGCGCACCGAAGCCATTCGCCAGCAGCTTGGCCTTAAAGTTGGGGATGCCGCCTTTTTCCTGGGGGGCAAACCTTCGGCGTTTGAGGCCGTCGCCGGGCGCGCCCGCACTGTGATCGGGGATGAGTTGAAGCTGACGGATCTGGACCGCTTTGCCTTTGCCTGGATCGTCGATTTTCCGATGTATGAAGCGGACGAAGAAACTGGCAAGATTGATTTCTCGCACAACCCGTTTTCCATGCCCCAGGGGGGCCTGGAGGCGCTGAATGGTGATCCTTTGCAGGCGCTGGGCTATCAGTATGACCTCAGCTGTAATGGCTATGAGCTGGTGTCTGGCGCCATTCGTAACCACAAGTTGGACATCATGATCAAAGCGTTTGAACTGGCAGGATATGACGAGGCGGAAGTGCGCAAGCGTTTTGGCGGTATGGTCAATGCCTTCCAATACGGCGCGCCGCCCCATGGTGGCTGTGCGGCGGGCATCGACCGGATTGTGATGCTGCTGGCGGACACGGCCAACATCCGCGAGGTTATCATGTTCCCGATGAACCAACGTGCCGAAGACCTGATGATGAACGCGCCGTCTGATCCCTCCAGCGATCAACTGATGGAGCTGGGCCTGCGTGTGATTCCTCAGGAATAGATCGCGGGCTTTCCTTAGCGCATTGCCCGTCCTATCGTGGCGCGCAGAGCAGGGGAGTTGTGTGGAATGATGCGTGATGATCGCCCAATCGGGCCCAGCGTGGGCGATTGGCAAGTGCCGTCATTGCCCCAGGGCGAGACGTTGCAGGGGCGGTATGCCCGGTTGGAACGACTGAACGCTGATACCCATGCCGCCCTTTTGTTCAAGGCGTTTGATGGCCATGACTGGGTCTGGGATTACATGCCGTCGGGCCCCTATGCATCATCGGCGCAGTTTCACCGCTGGATGCGAGAGGCCACGGCCAGGGACGATATCCTGTTCTATGCTATCTTTGACAAGGAAACGGGCGAGTTTGGCGGGTTTGCTTCGTATTTGCGCATGAAACCCGAGTCGGGTTCGATTGAGGTCGGCTACATTGCCATGGCGCCATGTTTGCAGCGCACCAAAGCGGCGAGTGAGGCGATGTTCCTGATGATGCAATGGGCGTTTGAGGCTGGGTATCGCCGGTACGAATGGAAATGTGATGCGCTGAATGCACCATCACGGCGTGCCGCCCAACGGCTGGGGTTCAGCTATGAAGGCATTTTTCGTCAGGCCACCGTGGTCAAAGGTCACAACCGCGATACCGCCTGGTTTGCAATGATTGATACAGAATGGCCCGCCCTGCGCGAGGCGTTTGATTTCTGGTTGTCGCCGTCAAATTTTGCGGCGGATGGCCAGCAGAAAGAACGGCTCAGTGATCTGACCACCCTTGTGCGGGAGGCGTCTGATCCAAGTCTGGCACGGACTTAGGTTTTCAGGTGTTCAAATCGCCATTTTCTCATTCAGTCGCTCATGTACCAGTCCGGCCAGCCGCGCCAGTTTTGCCTGGCTAATGCCGCCGTTGGCGCGTGCCTCGGATAGTTCGGCAGCGGCGTGTTCCAGTGCATTGTCTTCGGCAGTGCGGGCCACGCTGCCCAGAAACTGTGTGACATAGTCCAGTTTTGCACCTACGTGATGTTCGTCCAGCAGGCTGGCGATATGTGACATGTCTTCGCGGTAAGCGAGCGGATCGGGATTTACTGTATCATTATTGATCGCACAAGGGCCGGTATTGACCTGCTCCTGAGGCAAGGAGGATAGAATGGCGTTTTGGAAAATTCCAATACTTTCAATCGGTTTGGCGAGAAAGCTATCGGCACCAGCAGCATGAGCAGTCGCGCGAACATGATCCGCGCCGCTGATTGCTATGATCGCCCCGACGCGAGGGGTTGCACGGTTCAATTCGTCGATCAGCTCCAACCCCGATCCATCCGGCAGACCCAGATCAATAATCACCACCGAGGGGCGATAGACCTGTAAATGCCGCCGAGCTGAGCGCAGGCAATCTGCCCGCCTGATCCGCGCACCGCTGCGCAAACACATTAGTCTGAGCGCTTCACTGGCAAATCGGCTGTCTTCGACCACCAGCACGGTCATGCCCAACAAGGGCCGTTTGGCAGTTGGTGTGAAAAGCGGTGCAAGGGGGTCTGGGTCGTCCATTCTGGGCCTCTTCTTAAAATAGCGTTTCAAGCACCATGAACCTCTATGCCTAATGCTTCGTTAAAGCGTTTCAACTTTAGTCTGTGGTCAGCATAATTTAGATTTCAGCGCGGCATTTGAGTGCTTCAGGCCGCTTACGACATGTATAAATGCCAGGATGCGACATGTGACCGCTTGTCTGAGCCGTGCGCGGGGGCCATAACGTGGCCAAACAGTTTGCCCAAAGGAAATGCCATGATCGGACGCCTCAACCATGTCGCTATTGCTGTGCCAGACCTTCAGGCCGCAGCAGATCAGTATCGCAATGCGCTGGGGGCCAAAGTCGGCGAACCCCAGGACGAGCCGGATCATGGGGTGACGGTGATTTTCATCGAATTGCCCAATACCAAGATTGAGCTGCTCTATCCCTTGGGCGAGGATAGCCCCATCAACGGGTTTTTGGAAAAGAACCCATCGGGTGGCATTCACCATGTGTGTTATGAGGTGGATGATATTCTGGCCGCGCGCGACCATTTGCAAGCCACAGGTGCACGGGTGCTGGGCAGTGGAGAGCCCAAGATCGGAGCCCATGGCAAGCCTGTCCTGTTTTTGCACCCCAAAGATTTCAACGGCTGCCTTGTTGAGCTGGAGCAGGTCTGATGGGGCCGGTTTCGGGTCTTGTGCTCTATCTGGTGATCTGGTTTCTGACCTTCCTTGTGGTGTTGCCGATCCGCATCACGACGCAAGGCGAAGCAGGCACCACAGTGGCGGGCACCCATGCCGGATCGCCCGAGCAGCACCACCTGAAAAAGAAGGCATGGATCGTGACTGGCGTGGCCTTTGTGATCTGGGCTGTGGTGGCGACGATCATCCTGACTGAGGCCATCTCTGTGCGCGACATTGATATGTTTGGCAGGATGGGGCCGGTGGAGTAACGCCACCCTTTGGTGTGCTACAGTAGGCCATTGTCAGCCCCTGGGGGGACGAGCCAGCACTCCATTCTAGAGCACTTTATCCCTGCGCCACCGAAAGCAGAATGAGCAACGTGCTGACACCGGCAATATCGTCACCCCAAGGGAGGGGCTGACGATGGCCGGGCCGCTGCGCGGCTGTTAACCGGCTTGCAGCGCTTAACCTTGTTAACCGGCAAGTGGTGCGAAGAATACTTGCCTGCGAAACGCGCGAGACTGTTTCCTCACCCCAACTCAGCCAGACGTGCCAAAGCCGCCTGCAATTTGCCGGCTTCCTCTTCGCGCAGGGCCAGGTTGTCACGCGCTTCGGCCACCACTTCTTCGGGCGCTGAGGCCACGAATTTCGGGTTGTTCAGCCGTCCACGCAGCCCGCCAAGCTCTTTCTCAAGCTTGCCCATCGCCTTCTCCAGGCGCGCTTTTTCTTCTGCGACATCAATCACATCGGCCAAGGGCAGGCCAAAGCTGCCGCCCTCAACGGCCACAGTGATGCAGCCCTTGGGGAAGCTATCAACATCGCTCAGGCTCTCAACGCGTGCGATCCGTTTGATCATCACTTCGTTGCGGGCCCATGCCCCACGCCCGGCCTCGTCCAGCTCGCTCACCAACAGGGGCACTTTCAACCCGGCAGGCACATGTACCTGCTGGCGCGCAGAGCGGATGGCGTCGATCAGATCAATCACCCAGTTCATTTCCCGGTCAGCCTCGGCATCAATCAATTCTGCGCCATATACGGGCCAATCGCCATGGATCAGCATCTTTTGACGCTCGCCCAGCGTGCCCCACAGCTCTTCGGTGATAAACGGCATGATCGGGTGCAACAGGATCAGACATTGGTCAATCACCCAAGCCATAGTCGCCTGGGTTTCCGCCTTGGTGGCGGCGTCGCCGTCCATCAACAGCGGCTTGGAGAACTCCACATACCAGTCACACACCTTGCCCCAGACAAAGACATACAGCGCGTTGGCCGCATCATTAAACCGGTATTGGCCAAGTGCATCATCCACCGCCTCGCGCACCTTCGCGGTTTCACCAATGATCCAGCGGTTCACAGTGGCCGTGGCGTCGGGGATTTTCCCATCGCTGCCCACTGCTTCGTTCATCTCGGCAAACCGCGCGGCATTCCACAGTTTGGTGCCAAAGTTGCGATATCCGGCAATACGTTGCGTAGAGAGCTTCAGGTCACGCCCCATCGCGGCCATCGCCGTGAGGGTAAAGCGCACCGCATCACAGCCGTATTCGTCAATCAGCTCGAGCGGGTCCAGAACATTGCCCAAGGATTTGGACATCTTTTTGCCGGTTTCATCACGCACAAGGGCGTGCACATAGACATGATCAAACGGCTTTTGATCGACCACGGCATATTGCATCATCATCATCCGGGCGACCCAGAAAAAGATGATGTCAAACCCGGTGATCAGCACCGAAGTGGGGAAGTATTTCTTTAGCTCATCGGTCTGTTCAGGCCAGCCCAGCGTGCCAATGGGCCAGAGGCCAGACGAGAACCAGGTGTCCAGAACATCAGGGTCACGCCAGACCGGGTACATCAATTTGGTCGGATCCTGCGTGGCGGTGTACTCGGCCAAAGACGATGCAAGCTTGTGCAATGCATCCTCGCGGCTCTTCGCCTCGACAAGCTGCATCGCCTGAAGCGGCACCGGCAGATTGGCCAACTGGTCATGATAGGCCTCTGAGATTGCGCTGAAATCTGTCCCACATTCCATCAAGTGGCTGACATGCCCCTCGTTCAGGCCGCGCAGCATTTCGACAAGGTCAAGTGCTCCGTCGCCTTCGTCGTCGTGAAACTGAGGGGAACTGAGATCAAAACCATACCAAACCGGTATCTGATGTCCCCACCACAATTGGCGCGAGATACACCACGGCTCGATATTCTCTAGCCAGTGGAAATAGACCTTGCGATCCGCCTCAGGCATGATCGTGACCTCGCCCGATTTGACGGCATCAATGGCGGGGCCAACAATCTTGTCGGTATCCACGAACCACTGATCGGTCAGCATCGGCTCGATCACGACCTTAGAGCGGTCACCAAACGGCTGCATGATCGGTTTGTTTTCGACCATCGGCACGGTGACAGTGATCTCTTCGCCGTCCTCATCCTTTTGGGTTTCGGTGGTCATCACCGCCAACCCTTCGCTGGTGATCTGCTCCACCACCAACTTGCGTGCCTCAAACCGATCCAGACCGCGCAGCTCATCAGGGATCAGGTTCAGCGTGTCGACTTCGGCGCCGCTAAACTCCGCGCCCTCAGCAATCTCCTGGGCGCGCACGGCCATATCGGCATAAGGCGCGCCGTCGCCGCGCATCCGCCCCTTGGTGTCCATCAACCGGTACATCGGGATGCCGCCACGCTTGGCAACGTCATAATCATTAAAGTCATGCGCGCCGGTGATCTTCACCGCGCCCGAGCCGAAATCAGGGTCGGGGTATTCATCTGTTATGATTGGGATCAACCGGCGGTGCTCTTTCGGGCCTACCGGAATTTCACAGAGTTTTCCTACGATTGACGCATAGCGCTCATCTGATGGATGAACCGCAACCGCGCCGTCACCCAGCATGGTTTCGGGTCGCGTGGTCGCAATGGAAATGTAATCCCGTTCCTCTTCAAGAACGACATTCCCGTCTTCATCTTTCTCTAAATACTTATAAGTCGCCCCCCCCGCGAGCGGGTATTTGAAATGCCACATATGGCCCGCAACTTCGATATTTTCGACCTCAAGATCGGAAATCGCGGTTTCAAAATGCGGGTCCCAGTTGACTAGGCGCTTGCCGCGATAGATCAGGCCCTTGTTGTACATATCCACAAAGACTTTGATCACCGCGTCGTAGAAATTGCCCTCTTCGCCCTCAGGTGCGGAGGGCGCGCCGGACATGGTAAACGCCTCGCGTGACCAGTCACAGGATGCGCCCAGCCGTTTCAACTGGCCGATAATCGTGCCGCGTGATTTGATCTTTTGCTGCCAGACACGTTTCTCAAACGCCTCGCGGCCCATCTCAACCCGGCTGGGTTCGTTATGCTCGGCCATGTCGCGCTCGGTCACCATCTGGGTGGCAATGCCGGCATGATCGGTGCCGGGCTGCCAGAGCGTGTCAAATCCGCGCATCCGGTGCCAGCGCACCAGAATATCCTGCAATGTGTTGTTGAACGCATGCCCCATGTGCAGGCTGCCCGTCACATTGGGCGGTGGGATCATGATGGAAAATGTTTCGCTGCGCTGTGCATTGGCCCCAGCACTGAAGCAGCCCGATGCCTCCCATGCCTCGTAAAGGCGGGTCTCGGCTGCGGCTGCGTCAAAGGTTTTTTCCATCGCCATGGTGTGCATCCCGTTCATGTCTGATTGATCGTGCCCGGTTTATCCAATCTGGCCGCCAAGGGAAAGCGTCAAGACTTGCCATTGCGCCCAATTCGGCACAGTTTGGCGGAATGACACATGATATGATCCCTCCTGTCTCGCTTTGGCGCCTGTTCAACCGGATGGGAGGTTGGATGGTGCTGATTGCTGGGGTGTTATTGCTGATCTTTACGGTGTTCAGCCAACTGGCCCTGAAAACAGCGCAGAGGTTTGAAACCGAGGGGCACGCCGCCAGCGCACAAGTCAGCGAGAGATACACCACCACCAGGACCGATGCAGACGGTGATCAAAGCACCAGCTATTGGCTGACCTTCACTTATGTTACCTCAGACAAGCAGGAAATTACGCTGACGCAAACTGTTGGCACGTCGCTCTATCGGCGTGTCCAAACGGGGGACAGTTTTGACCTGCTTTACCTTGCATCCGATCCACACCGGGTGGAAACAAGCCCCGGCAGCAATCGCGCCTCATCAAAGGTGGCGCAGATTGTGGCGCTGGTGTTTGGGGCGATCTGGCTTGTGAGCCTGTGGAAAGTCGGGGGCTGGGCCGTGGCTGCGTTTCGCGCCCGGCGGTACGGCACGCGCGAAAAGGTGAAAGTGACGCGCATTCACCGCACCCGTTTCAAGATCAACAAGAAACCCCGCTACCGCCTGAAATGGGAGGATAGCGCAGGGCGCGAGGGGGCCAGCCTGTTGCACAAGAGTAGAGATCTTTCAGGTATCAATGCAGGTGATATGATTGATATTTATCAGGGTGTTAAGCAGAGCTGGTGGCTGGGAGATGTGGGCGAGCGGGATCGCTAAAGCGTTTCGCAAAAATCCGCATCAGAGGTTTTGTCCGAACCGCCCGCAACGTTCATATGTCGCGGCGCGCCTCGCCATTTGCCTGCCTCAGGTTAAGGGCGATACGTTTTGGTCCGGCTAGCTCCCGCGCCGCAGCTTGGTTGACAGATGAATCAGGCTTTCCGAGCTTTTTACACCTTTGGCGTCGCCAATCCGGTCCAGCACCTCGTCCAGCGCTTCGGTCGAGGCGGCCTCGACAATCACAATCAGATCAAACCGGCCCGAGGTTGTATGCACCCGGCGCACCTCGGCGAGCGTTTTCAGCCGCGCCAGCACCGCAGGCCCGCTACGCGGTTCGATGCTGACCAGCACTGTCGCGCGCAATGGCAGCCGAAGCCGCTCATTCAGCCGCACCGAATAGCCCTGGATCGCGCCTGTGCTTTCCAGCCGCTCAAGCCGGGCCTGCACCGTGGTGCGCGCCAGCCCCATGCGCCGCGCCAGGGCCGAAACAGGCAGGCGGGCGTTTTCCTCAAGCAGCGCCAACAAGGCGCGATCTGTTTCGTCTATTTGCATGGTTGTTCCGTCATATTGCCAATCATTTCAAGCATTATGCACGAGGTGCCAAATGAAATCGACGAAATTATCATGCATTCTGGAAAAAAACACCATGAGGCACCAATATGAGAGCAACCCCCATCTGGCCCACCCCGGTGGCGCATTTGACCCGGCATTCCCCCGACACTGTGCAGCTCTATTTTGGCCCGGCCACGTTGCAGGCAACCGCCGCAAGGTTTCAGGCCGGGTTTGACGGTTTGGTGACCTATGCAGTCAAGGCCAATGCCTCGGATGAGGTGCTGGCCAATCTGGTGGCGGCGGGCATTCAGGCGTTTGACGTGGCCAGCCCACAAGAGATGTACGCGGTGCGCGCAGCACACGGGCAGGCGGTTTTGCACTACAACAACCCGGTGAGATCCGCCGATGAGATCGCCACCGCAATTGCGATGAATGTTGCCTCCTATTCGGTGGATTGCTCCAATGAGTTGGCCAAGTTGCACGCTGTTCCCAAAGGCACGGAAATATCAGTGCGGCTGGCCTTGCCTGTATCTGGTGCGGCCTATGATTTTGGTGCGAAATTCGGTGTCGGGCCCGAGGTCGCCGCCAAGCTGTTGCAACAGGTGGTGGCCGCTGGTTTCACCCCATCGCTGACCTTCCACCCCGGCACCCAATGCGCTGATCCTGAGGCCTGGGCGGCCTATATTAACGCCGCGGCTAAAGTGGCCAAAGCCGCCGATGTACGCCTGTCACGGCTAAATGTTGGCGGTGGGTTTGCGGCGCATCGGATTGGTCAATCCCCTGATCTTGAAGCGATATTTACGCGTATCAAGGCCGCAACCCAGCAGGCCTTTGGCGCTGACGCCCCTGATCTGGTATGCGAGCCGGGACGGGCCATGGTGGCGGATGCCTTTACGCTTGCCACGCGTGTCAAAGCGCTGCGCGCCGATGGGTCGCTCTTTCTCAATGATGGTATTTATGGGGGGCTGGCCGAGGCGCGCGATATGTATGTGGTGGACCGGATCAAGGTCATCTCACCCCAGGGGGATATGCGCCAAGGCACGCCGTTGCCACGGGTGTTGTTTGGCCCCACTTGTGACAGCATCGACCGGCTGCCCGAACCTGTGGCACTGGCAGGCGATGTGCAGGAAGGTGATTATGTGCTTTTTGCCGGCATGGGGGCGTATTCACAGGCGATCAACACTGGGTTCAACGGCTATGGCCTGAGTGCGCCGGTGACAGTGGCACAGCCCTGAATTCTGACAGCCCTGAATTCTGTCTGGTCGGTTGCGCCGTCGCACTGGGTCACGCCAATTTTCATGGACTGTAAAGGCACCAGCGCGCAAGATAGATTTATGTGGGCTTATGTGATCATTTCAATGTCAGGCGTCCGTCATGTCACTGCGTAAGTGGGCCGCTTCCATTCTGTCGCTGTTCAGCCCCGGCAAGCGGCGAGACAGAGCAGGGTTTGCCCACCGACGTGGGCATATGACCCATGTGATCATCCTTGATGGCACCATGTCCACACTTGCGCAGGGGTGCGAAAGCAACGCGGGGTTGGCCTATAAATTGCTGGCCTCGGCCAATGCGCGCAATGTGTCCCTGTTTTATGAAGCAGGCCTGCAATGGCAGGATTGGCGTGCCACGGGTGATGTGGTGATGGGCCGTGGCCTGAACCGGCAAATCAGGCGGGCTTATGGCTATCTTGCCAGCCATTACCGTGCGGGCGATCGGATTTATTTGTTGGGATATTCGCGTGGGGCATTTGCCGTGCGTTCGCTGGCAGGGGTGATTGACAGGATTGGCCTGCTGACCTCGGATCATGCCACCGAACGTAATATTGTCACCGCTTATCGTCATTATCGCTGTGATCCCTCCAGCACCGCAACCGCTGCATTCACATCCAGGTTTTGTCACCCGGAAACCCCGATTGAGATGGTTGGGGTCTGGGACACTGTAAAGGCGCTGGGCCTGCGCCTGCCGATACTGTGGCGTTGGAGCGAAAAAAACCATGCATTTCACAATCACCAGTTGGGCGCATCGGTGCGCCATGGATACCATGCCCTGGCTTTGGATGAGACGCGCACGGTCTACGCCCCCGAGATGTGGCAAACATCGAATGATTTCGCAGGCCATGTTGAGCAAGTTTGGTTCCGCGGCAGCCATGGGGATGTGGGGGGGCAGTTGGGCGGGTATGAGGCGGCACGCCCATTGTCCAACATCCCGTTGGTCTGGATGCTTGAGAATGCTGCACAATGTGGGCTGGATCTGCCCGAGGGCTGGCAAGCGCAGTTTAAGCGGGATGCCGCAGCACCTTCTGCGGGCAGTTGGCGCGGCTGGGGTAAGATGTTCGTGTTGCGATCAGCGCGCAAGCCTGGGGCGGATGCATCAGAGCGGTTACATGAAACTGTGCAGGGACGCGCGCCGTTGCAGCCCTTGGGCGCACCTGTGGTTTAAGGTGCGTTTGATCCTTGAGTATTGCCATCTGCTGAGCCGCGGCGCGGCCCCAGATCAAGCCGATGGCACCGGGGCGCGCAGCACTTACGATCAGGCCCCCATGATAATGCAGGTGGTTGATCCCGTCGCATAAAGGCGCCTGTCTTCAACGCCCCTTATTTCACCGGTGGACACTCCGGTGGATCGCCCGGCGTGTAAAACGGTTCCCACCGCGTGCACTTTTGTTCCCAAGGGCAGGTTGCGGGTGATATTTACCTTGAATTCCAATGTGGTATAGCGCGATCCTTTAGGTAGTTCTGTCATCACTGCGCAGGCCATGCAGCTGTCCAGGATGGCCCCGTACCAGCCTCCGTGTGTGGTGCGCATCGGGTTGGTCGTGTCAAAAGTTGGCGCGCCTTCAAACACCACCCGGCCCTTGTCAGCCTCAATCGGCCAGAACCCCAATGTGCGGCCAATGGGGGGGCCTGCCAATGTGCCGTTGATCACGTCACGCATAAATTCCAGTCCCGTGCGCGACAAAACATCGTCCATGTCGGGCAGCTCGTCTATGGTTTGGGCAATACGCTTTGTCATCTCATCATTCTCCATTTGCAGGGCGTTCCTGTGCCGCCAGACCCAGGCTGCGGGCCGCAGTCAGCGATAATATCCCCGAATCCAGCCCCTGGGGTTTTTGATAGCGGCGAACGCCTGCACGGGTGCGCCCGTCCATTACACCGGTGATCGCCCCGCGATACAGGTTGCGGGCCAAAAGCGCGCGCTGTAGCGACGCAACAAACTCGGGCGTCATATCGGCGGCGCAGGGGATTTCAAACACCGTATCCTCTCGCGGTTTGACAATCGCCTGACGGGTTTCGGTGCGGTAAACTGCATGGATCAGAATGTTGCCCTCATCCCCCAGAACAGCGGGCTGTACGAGGATTTGTTCTGTCACGGTTTCCACCACGGCAGGGCTGGCATCCCTGGCCCAGCAACTGCCTGTCGGCGCACCGGGTGGTGCCGCCGTCATCAACTGGCCTGTCTGGGGTGTCTCACTCACCGTGTCGGGGCGGGTGCTTTCACATGCCACCAAAACGATCAGGGCCACAACAGGGCAAACTCGAAGAAAGTGATACATGCTCGATGGTCTCTTTCGCGGCCTCTATGGGCTATTTTGCCAACACCCTAGCGGGTTTTGCTGGGCCGTGAAAGCATGGGCTGCACCGAATGCCCTCTGGTCTGGGCCAGTTTACCACGCTCATGTATCGGATTTGAACAGAAACTAGGCATTTCTTGCCCCCAACATAGCGATTGGGACTGGTGTGTTCTACCTCGCTTGGCTAGGAACAATGACTTACGAAATTTCGAGGGGGAACCCGCACCAATGGCAAAGATTATCTATATCGAGCACAACGGCACCGAACATGTCGTTGACGTGGCCAACGGCCTGACTGTGATGGAAGGCGCGCGTGATAATAACATTCCGGGCATCGAAGCCGATTGCGGCGGGGCCTGTGCCTGCTCCACCTGCCATGTTTATGTGGATGCTGACTGGGTCGAGAAACTGCCCGCCAAGGACGACATGGAAGACGACATGCTGGACTTTGCATTTGAGGCTGATGCGGTCCGCTCACGCCTGACCTGTCAGGTCAAGGTGACAGACGCGCTGGACGGGTTGATCGTGCATATGCCTGAAAAACAAATCTGATGCGTGCACTCGGTGCCATAGTTCTGGCACTGATCGCACATGTCGCCAACGCCGAGACAATCACCAGCGCGCGTTTTGTTGACCCAACACAGCATTACGCCCATGGGATATTGGGCGATAGCACTGAATATTCCGGCATGAGGGTTGATCTATCCGTCAGCGGCCGGTTTTTGGTTGGGTTTCCTCCCAATACCCGTGTGTTCGAAGACCTCGCGCCACGCCTTTGGGATGTTACGGGTGATGGCACCCCCGAGATCGTGGTGATCGAAACAGACCCGCCCCAGGGTGCCCAGCTTTCCATTTATGGCCTGCGTGATGGCACTCTCTCAAAGATCGCTTCTACCCCGCATATTGGCCAAACGCACCGCTGGCTTGCCCCAATAGGTGCGGGTGACCTGGACGGCGATGGTCATATCGAAATCGCCTATATCGACCGCCCACATCTGGCCAAGACCTTGCGTATTTGGCGCTACCGGGATGGTAAACTAACCGAAATCGCCACCCAGCCCGGCCTGACCAACCACAAAATTGGTTGGGATCACATCCCCGGCGGCATCCGCACCTGCGGATCGCACCCTGAGTTAATCACCGCCAATGCCGATTGGTCACGCATCATTGCCAGCACATTTGATGGCACATCCATCCACACCCATGGCATTGGCGCCTACACAGACCCCACGCAGCTCAACCGTGCAACACAGTGCAAGTAACCTCATCTTCTTGCTGTAAATATCCCGGGGGTGCGGGGGCTGGCCCCCGCTTTGGTCGGATCGCTTTAGCGATGCGAAACCAGATCCCTCAAAGCGCCCGCCAGCCAATATCTGACCGGTAAAACCCACCCGCCCAGTCGATCTGATTTACCATTCCATAGGCCCGGTCCCGCGCCTCTTGCAGGCTGGCACCACGCGCGGTGACATTCAAAACCCGCCCGCCAGATGCGGTGATCTGCCCATCCACAGCTGTGGTTCCGGCGTGAAACACCATATGAGAGCTATCCTCAGGGCAATCATCCAACCCCTTGATAACGCTGCCTTTGGCGTAGCTTCCCGGATACCCGTTCGCGGCCATCACCACCGTAACGGCATGGTCATCCGCCCAGTTCACATTGCACCCCGCAAGACGACCCTCAGCGGCGGCTTGCAACAGGTCCATCGCCTGCGCGCCCAATCGCATCATCAGCACCTGACATTCCGGATCACCAAAACGCACGTTATATTCCACCAGCCTTGGCTGGCCGTCCTTAATCATCAAACCCACATAGAGCACGCCCTGATAGGGCATGCCGCGTTTGGCCATCTCCTGCAGCGTAGGCGTTACAATTTCATCCAGTGCCTTTTGCGCAATCACATCCGTCAACACAGGTGCGGGCGAATAGGCCCCCATGCCGCCGGTATTTGGCCCGGTGTCGCCTTCGCCCACGCGCTTGTGGTCCTGGGCGGTGCCAAAAGGCAACGCAACCTCACCATCACACAGCACGAAGAACGATGCCTCTTCGCCCTCCATGAATTCCTC
>DFBW01000282.1 GCA_002366775.1 Roseovarius sp. UBA3070
CCGGATCCTAGCCCAATGAACCTATTGCATTCCAATGATCGCCCCGGCCAATACCCCGACAGCTGGTACTCTGCGACGGTTAAGCCTTTGCCTGCGTTTGCCCCGCTGCAGGGCGAGGTCCGCGTTGATGTCTGCATCGTTGGCGGTGGTTTTACCGGGCTGTCGGCAGCGTTGCACCTGACAGAGGCAGGCTACACCGTTGCTCTGGTTGAGGCACATCGCGTCGGCTTTGGCGCATCCGGGCGTAATGGTGGGCAACTGGGGTCAGGCCAGCGGCTTGAGCAAGAAGCACTGGAAAAGCTGGTTGGGGACGATGATGCCCTAAAACTGTGGCAACAGGCGCAAGAGGCCAAAGATCTGGTCAAATCATTGGTCGCAAAACACAAAATTGAATGCCACCTAAAACCCGGCGTCGCGCATGCGGCCTTTTCAGCGCGTGAAATGGCGCAAGAACACAAAGGCGCCGAGCATCTGCACAACCGGTATGGTTATGATCAGATCGAATGTCTGGACAACGAGACGTTTCACGCGCTTTGCCCCTCGCCTGCGTATCACGGTGGCACGCTTGATATGGGGGCGGCGCATCTGCACCCTTTGGGGTTTGCATTGGGTCTGGCGCGCGCGGCTGCGGCGGCCGGTGTGCAGATATATGAACGCTCCGAGGTGCATCATATCCAACGCGGCGCGCAGGCCGTGGTGCAAACCGGCCAGGGCCGTGTGCTGGCCGATCATGTGATCCTGGCCTGCAATGGCTATCTGGGGGGGCTGGATCGCAAAGTTGCCGCCCGCGTTATGCCGATCAATAATTTCATCATCGCCACAGAACCCCTGGGCGAAGATGCCGCCAAGATCCTGACCCGTGATGTGGCTGTTGCTGATACCAAATTCGTCGTGAACTATTACCGCCTCAGCCACGATGGCCGCCTGCTGTTTGGCGGCGGCGAAAGCTATGGCTACCGCTTTCCGGCCGATATCACCGCCACCGTGCGCAAACCGATGTTGGAAATTTATCCGCACCTTAGGAACGTCAAAATTGACTACAGCTGGGGCGGCACTTTGGCCATCACCATGAAACGCCTGCCCTATCTGGCACGGGTGGCGCCCAATATGCTGTCGGCCTCCGGGTACTCCGGGCATGGCGTGGGCAATGCCATTCATGCAGGCAAGCTGATGGCGCAGGCCATTGCCGGTCAGGCCGAAGGGTTTGATACAATGGCGCGCATCCCCACAGCGCCGTTTCCGGGGGGGGGCATGATGCGCACGCCCCTGCTGGCGCTGGCGATGACCTGGTATGCCATGCGCGATCGTCTGGGCGTCTAAAACTCCCGAGCAAGACCCGCGAGGCCGCCCATCAGGGCGGATGAGCAGGCAATTGCCACCCCCGATTTTCACAAAAATTTCACTTGGTGGTTTGGCCAACTTCGGCTATGTATTCCGTTATTCCGAAGTATAGTTTCAGGAAACCCGAAGATGACCCTCCCCCCCAATGTTTACGACGCTGAACCCATCCCACATGCCGCGCGTGCTGAGATTGATAAAATGCTGAAATCCGGCGATCTTTTCCGCTACACCGCACCTGAAAATGCACCTGTTACCCTGCTGGAACAGGAATTTTCCGCCCTCATGGGCAGCAAATATGCTCTGGCGGTCTCTTCGTGTTCGGCGGCTTTGTTCTTGTCACTCAAAGCCCTGAACCTGCCCCGCGATGCACGCGTGCTGATCCCCGGCTTTACCTTTGCCGCTGTACCTTCATCCGTGGTCCACGCCGATTGCGTGCCGGTTCTGTGCGAAGTAGGTGACAATTACCGCATTGATCTCAAAGACTTCGACGCCAAACTTGATTCAACCATCAGTGCCGTGATCATCAGCCATATGCGTGGTCACACCTCGGACATGAATGCCATCATGGCGCTGTGCGATGCGCGCGATATCCCGGTGATCGAAGATGCCGCCCACAGCCTGGGCACCACTTGGTCAGGGCGCAACATTGGTACCATCGGTAAAATCGGCTGTTTCAGCTTTCAGTCCTACAAGCTGGTGAATGCTGGTGAAGGCGGTATTCTGATCACGGATGACGCCGATCTGGTGGCCCGCGCCGTCATCATGTCAGGCGCCTATGAGCACAATTGGGCGAAACATTTCAACGGGATAGACGCCGAACTTGAATCAGCTTTTGCGCGCTGGCAAAACCAGTTACCACTTTATAATCTGCGCCTGTCAAACCTGTCTGCCGCCATCATCCGCCCACAATTGGACGAAGTCCCCCGCCGGGTAAGTGACGGGCGCTCTGGCCATGATCATGTAGCCGAGCAGCTGAATTCCTCGCTTTGGCTGCATGTGCCACCTGCCCTGCCACAAGAAGAACGCGCACCAGATTCGATCCAGTTCAATCTTACTGGCCTCAGCGATAATGACACCGCCGCCTTTGTGGCCGCCGCCGCCACGCGCGGGATCAAAGTACAGGTGTTTGGCCAAAGCACTGACAACGCGCGGGCCTTCTGGAACTGGAAGTTCCTGCCCGAAGGCATCCCCGAATTGCCCCAAACCCGTGCCATGTTGATGCGTGCCTGCGACACCCGCCTGCCCGCCCGCCTGACACGCGCCGAACAGGATGTCATCGCTCAGGCCTTACTGGACGCCGCAGATGAGGTGATGGGCACACAAACCCGCGCCTACGGCACCTGACGCAAAGCGATGCGCGGGCCGTCAAAGGCCATCGACAGGATATTGGGTGGTGATGGAGGATACGGGATATGTACCGCCCAAAATCTTGCTGAGCTGATAATATATCACCCCTCAAATCACCGTCAGGCTATCCGCCAGAAACGGATGCTCGGCAATCGCAGGCTCCACGATCGTGGTTTTCAGGATCGGGCGCAAGGTTTGCGCCACACGCGCAGGCATATCTTGCAGAATATCCTTGCGCGCAGTTAGTGAAATGGTGCGGGTCAACGGCTCGAAGGGCAGTTCCATCACATCAATCAAATGCGCAAACCGGCGTGCACGCATCAACGCCAAAGGCGTCAGGATCGACCAGCCCGTGCCCTGCGCCACCAGCGCCAGTATGGCGTGATAGCTGTCAATTTCAAACCGGTGCGTCAAGGTTATGTTCTGGCGTGCCAAATGGGAATTGATCAACCGGCCCATGTAATGGCGTTGGGTGTATTGCACCATCGGCATACGCTTCAGCTGTCGCAAAATGTCACCATCACGGTGAATCACCCCCTTGGGCGCGGCCACAACAAAGCCCTCGCGCATCAGCGGATGCACCTCGACCCAATCGCTCTCGGCGCCCAGCTCGGCGGCCACGATCACATCCAACGCCCGCGCATCCAATTGATCATAGAGAGCATGGCTGGCCCCGGTTTCCAGCAAAAACTGGCAGGCCTTCAATTCCCCGGCCATATGGGTCAGCAATTGGGGTGTGACATCGGCCTCAAGGTCTTCGATCATCCCAAGGCGAAACCGCGTCAGCGAGGACAGATCAGCCATCGCCAGTTCGGCACGGGCTTGGGTGGCCTCGTTCAGAATGGTCTGGGCACGGCGATGCATGATCTCGCCCGCCGGGGTCAGGCGAATGGGGCGCGCGTTGCGTTGCAGCAATGTTGCACCCACAGCCCCCTCAAGATTGGTCAATTGCTGGCTGACAGCTGATGGGCTGGCGCCCAATCTTTTGGCCGCCGCCGAGATTGACCTCTCATCTGCCGCAGCCAAAAAAACCTCAATACCCCAGAGGGTTATGCGGCCAGGACTGTCAACCATCCGGGGCTACTTGCCCAGTTTGGAAAGTTTGTCCTGCAAGTCAGCAAGCTGCTTTTTGATGTCACTCAGACCATCTTCCGTTGTGTCAGGTGCGGCAGCTGCACTGTCAGGTGTCGTGTCGTCAGGGGCACCCCCACCGGTCATTGCCTTCATAAACGCCTCTTGCTGGGCGCGCATTGCATCCATCCCTGGCATGCTGGCCAAAGGGTTCGCCTTGGTCATGTTTTCCATCATCTGAGATTGGCCTTGTTGCAACATCTCAAAACTGGCGGCCAGAAAATCCGGCACCATCGACGTGGCCGTCGAGGAATAGCTGCGCACCAGATCGGTCAACACGTTGACCGGCAACATATTTTCACCACGGCTTTCATGCTCGGCAACGATTTGCAAAAGGTATTGGCGGGTCAGGTCATCACCAGATTTCAGATCAATGATCTGTACCTCGCGGCCTTCGCGGATGAACTCGGCAATATCATCCAGCGTCACATAATCTGAGGTTTCGGTATTATACAACCGGCGGCTGGCATATCGTTTGATAAGCAATGGTTTGGTGGTATCCGCCACGGCATGGTCCTCCCCTGAAAGCTGTGCTGCACTGCAGCTTAGTGCGGTGCGGCGCAAAAGAAAAGGGCGAGCCAGTTGGCTCACCCTTCAAGGTTAGATCCGAGAGGGAGGACCCAGACCTTAAACCCTTTATTACTTGGCGGTTTCAGTTGCTTTCTTGGCAGCAGCCGTCACGTCGTCAGTGGCTTTTTTGACAGCTTTCGAAGCATCCGCCTGGATGTCTTTGCCAGCGGCCATCAGCAGTTCAACGCTGTCCATTTGCACTTTTTTGGCAACTTCAGCGAAGGCGGCCATGTTTTCGGCAGCGGCTTCGGCAGAGGCAGATGCGAAATCGGTCATCGCTTTGACATAGTCTGTAGGCTCGGCTTTGACTTTGGCCATGCCGTTCAGTTTCGCCAGAGTGTCTTTGGTCCATTTGCTGGAGATCTCGGCGGATTTCTCAGCAGCGCCCAGAGCAACGCCCGACAGTTTTTCGGTCAGAGCCGCTTGGTTCTGAAACGCGTCTTCCATTGCTTTGGTGTCAACGGGGAATGCGCCCATGATGTCTTTCATGACGGCGTTCATGTCTTGTGCTTTAGCCATTGTATTCATCCTTTTGCATTTAGGGTGCGGATCAATTCAACCCGCTGTGCTTGTATCTGCAAATGAATATACATGCCGCAGCGCAGCATTTCAAGTACTTATTCTGCACTGCAGCAATTTTTTGCCTACGCTGAAAATACACCCAAAATCAGAGAGTTGCCTTCTTTTTCACATAGGTTCCGGGGGCTGGGGCTATGGGTTTGTTGTTGGAATCACCCGGCTCACGGGCCAAAACCAGCTTCCCCGACCGGGGTTTCAGCCAGTTTTCCCAATGCCCCCACCACGACCCCTTGTACTCGGTTGCTCCTGCCAGCCAGGCATCGGCATCGCCACTCAGGTCATCATTGGTGTAATAGCCATACTTCTTCTTACTGGGGGGATTGACGATACCCGCGATATGGCCACTCTCTGAGACGATAAAGCTCTTGTCCTTTGATTTGGTCTGCTGGAATCCGCGATAACAATCTTTCCATGCGGCGATGTGATCTGTCTCGCAGGTGATGGCCATGATCGGCACTTTAACATCCGAGATATGCACAGTCTCGCCACAGAGCTCAAATCCGCCATCGACAAACTGGTTCTTTTGGCAAAGGCCCCGCAGATAATCCTTGGTCATCGTTGCGGGCAGATTGGTACCATCCCCATTCCAATACAGCAGATCAAATGCCGGGGGTGCCTCGCCCATCATGTAGCTTTTGATCGCCGGATTATAAATCAGATCGTTGGAACGGAGAAACGACATAGTGCGCCCCAGAATAAACGAGCGCAGCACGCCCTGTTCGTTCACTTCTTCTTCGATGCCGTCGATGAAATCATCTTGCAGGAAGGGCACAAATTCACCTTGCTCGGAAAAATCTGTGAGGGCGGTAAAGAAGGTGGCCGATTTGATTGATTTATCACCACGCTTGTTCATCAAGGCCAGCGTCAGGTGCAGTGTGGTGCCAGCGATGCAATACCCAACTGCATTCACCTGTTTTTGTTTGGTGATTTCTTTGACTTTGTCGATCGCGGTTAAAAACCCCTGCTCAACATAATCCGCCATGCTAATATCCGCATGACTACGGTCCGGATTGACCCATGACACCACAAACAAACTATACCCCTGATCCAGCACCCATTTGATCAGACTGTTTTGTTCCTTGAGGTCCAGAATATAGAACTTGTTGATCCAGGGCGGAAAAATCACCAAAGGCGTGGCATGCACTTTTTCCGTTGTCGGGTAATATTGGATCAACTCCATGATGCGGTTGCGATAGACCACCTCGCCCGGTGTGGTGGCCACATTCACCCCCAACTCAAACGCGCTTTCATCGGCCAGACGCACGACCATCTCGCCGTTATTGGCCTCAAGATCAGCCACCAGGTTTTCCAACCCCTGAACCAGACTTTTGCCCTCGGTCTCAATCGCACGCTCCAGCGCGTCGGGATTGGTGCCCAGAAAATTCGTCGGCGCCATCATGTCGATGATCTGGCGCGAGAAATACGTCAGGCGTTGCTTTTCCTTACCATCAAGATCGTCAATTTCATCCACGGCCTGCGCGATGGCCTTGGAGTTCAGATGATACTGTTGCTTGATCCAATGGAAATATGGGTTGGTCTGCCACATCGGATTGGCAAAGCGTTTGTCACCGGCAAATGCGCCGTCGGGTTCGCCTTCAATCTCGCCGCCCTGCAGCATGGATTGCTGGGCCTCCATGAAAGAGCGCACCGATTTGCCCCAATATTCCACCTGATGTTCATACAGGCGGCCGGGGTTTTCCAGAAACTCTGACCAATATGACACAGATGCCTTCGCAAACAGATCCTGTGAGGGTCCGCCCAGCGATTGTTTCGCGGGATTTCGGGCAGATAAGGCCTGAATCAACCGCTGGGAAAGCTCCTCAACCTTAACCAGATTTTCATTTATTTTCTGGAAATCTTCTGGTGCGGCATCCTCGTGCGTAGACATATTAGAGTTTTCCCCTTAAAGTTTCTGCAATGCAGCATATAGTCTGTGGTCGGGAGGGGCCATGCGACGAAAGTGCCACGAGCCTCAACCGGGCAATTTAGGAGACCGAAGTATGCGTTACATGGCCACTTACGATCTGATGGAAACCCTCCGCAACACCAATCAATGGATGGGCGCAACCGCCCTGTCCATGGCATCTTATCCAATTTTCAGCATGACGCCAAACCCCATGTTCGAATGGATGTCCGCCTGGGGTGAAGTGACGGAACGTACATTTCAACGCATGGTCACAAAGCCCGACTGGGGGATTGATTCGATCAGCGGTGAAGATGGCCGCGATCACCTGATCAACATCGAAACAGTGGTCGAACGTGATTTTGGCGATCTGATCCATTTTGATGTACAAGGCCGCGAAGACATGGACCGCCGGGTGCTGCTGGTTGCCCCGATGTCGGGCCATTACGCCACTTTGCTGCGCTCCACCGTGCGCTCGCTTTTGCCCGATTGCGAAGTCTATATAACCGATTGGCACAATGCGCGTGACATCCCGGTGTCTGCGGGCAAGTTCGATGTCGAAGATTATACACTGTATCTGGCCGAATTCATGCGCGAGCTGGGGGCTGATCTGCATGTGATCGCGGTGTGTCAACCCGCCCCTCTGACCCTGGCTGCCACGGCCTATCTGGCCGAAGAAGAGCCCGCCGCACAGCCCCGCTCACTGACCTTGATTGGCGGGCCGATTGACCCCGATGCGACCCCCACAGATGTGACCGACTTTGGCCGTCGTGTCACCATGGGCCAACTGGAAGAAACCATGATCCAGCGCGTTGGCTTCAAACACAAAGGGGTCGGACGTCTGGTGTACCCCGGCCTGTTGCAACTGGCCTCATTCATGTCGATGAACAGCGAGCGGCATTCACAAGCGTTTAATGACCAGATCAAACGCGTGGCACAAGGCGAGGCCAGCAATCACGACCCCCATAACAAGTTTTATGACGAATACCTGGCCGTCATGGACATGTCGGCCGAGTTTTATCTGTCCACCGTCGAGCGGATTTTTAAAGGTCTGGAAATTGCCCGCAATGAATTCACCATAAACGGGCGCAAAGTGGACATCGGCAAGATTGATACTGTCGCCGTCAAAACAGTTGAGGGTGGCAAGGATGACATTTCAGCCCCCGGCCAATGTATCGCGGCGCTTGACCTGCTGACGGGTTTGCCCGACGCCAAAAAGGCCAGCTATCTGGAACCCGACGCCGGGCATTATGGCATCTTTGCCGGGCGCAGCTGGCGCAACAACATCCGGCCTTTGGTGCTGGATTTCATTGATGCCAATTCCGAAGCCCCCGCCCCACGCAATCGCACTGCTTCGCGTAAGGCGAAAAAGAAGTCTGCTAAGCCCGCGAACAAGAACGCGGCATAAATCCTGTTAAAATGGGTGCCTCACGGCACGAGGCATAGATTTGAAATGGGGGGCGTGGCCCCCCAAACCCCCCAGGATATTTTCGGCAAGAAGATGGAAAGGCTCAGCCCTGTGCGACCGGGCTTTGCAAAACGAAGGGCTGTTTGAGCCATTCAAGAATTGCAGCGGTTGTCGCCTCGGGCTGTTCCAGCGTGGGCAGATGGCCCGCGCCTTCTATTATTCGCAGATCAGCGTAGGGGATCAGATCAGCCATGAAGGAATGGCGTTTGACTGGGGTCAGGCCATCCTCGGCCCCGCACAGGACCAAAGCCGGGACTTTACAGCGCCGAAGCGTGGCTTGCTGATCGCGGCGGCGTTGCAGGGCACGGGCTTGACGGATAATCACCTCAGCACCCAGGTTTTCGGCCATATCAGCCACCAGCGCCATGACCTCGTTCCGGTATGGTCCCGCGGCGAGGGTCTCGGGGGGCATAAACTCGGGCACGGCCTCGGCCAGACGGCCAGAGCGGGCTTTGATGATCATCGG
>DFBW01000031.1:0-5311 GCA_002366775.1 Roseovarius sp. UBA3070
CCTCAGCTTTATCGTCACTGGCGATGGTGTGGTGGTGACCAATGGCGGCGCCGCCTATGGGCTGCCCAAGGCTCTGCATGACGAAATCAAAGGGATCACAGATCAGCCGGTGAAACTGGTGTTTGATGAAAACGGTCAGGGCCACGCCATGTTGGGCAACTCGTATTGGGCCGAACAAGGGGTGCCGATTGTGGCCCACACCGACGCCGCCGAAGAATTTGAAACCTATGGCGGAACAATCCTTGAGGGGATGAAGCGCTATAACCGCGACCGCGCGCAAGGTACTTTCGTGCAAGGCCCGACCGAGACATTCGAGGATGAATACATCGTCGATATGGGGGATTTCCATATCGAAGCGCGCCACCTTGGCCCGGCACACAGCCCCGGCGATATCGTTATCTGGCTGCCAGAACAAAGCCTGGTCATTTCAGGCGATATGGCATTTCACGAACGTATGCTGCCGATTTTCGAAGACACGTTGACCGCTGATTGGCTGGTCACTTGGGATACCGAGTTTGAGGCGCTGAATGCCACCTATGTCATCCCCGGCCACGGCCACCCCACCAACATGGCGCAGGTGCGCCGCTATACACGGGATTACCTGGTATATCTGCGCGCCAAGATCGGCGCACATCTGGAGGCAGGCGGCGACTTGGCGGATGCCTATTATGTTGACCAGACGCCCTATGCGCATCTGGATACTTACGAAGAACTGGCCACCAAAAACGCAGGCCACGTCTATGAGCAGATGGAATTCGAATAACGGCGCTTGCGCCACAACCGAAGGAGAAACCACATGAACATACCACGAAACATGGGAAGCCTGGACCGCGCAGTGCGCTTTGCCGTGGGTGCTTTGCTGATCGTACTGACCCTGACGGGCAGTATTGGTGTCTGGGGCTGGTTAGGCTTGGTGCTTGTGGGCACGGCATTTATGAGCTTCTGCCCGATCTACCGTATCCTGGGGCTAAAAACCTGTCAGGATTGCTGAAGGATTTCTAGGGTGCAGCGGGGCGCAGATATCTAAGTTTGCTCAGCAAAACATGCGTCCCCATCGCACCCACCCACATACAAAATACCGCCACCCAGGCCGTCAGCGCAAAGATGGACCCGCCGGACATGCCCGCCCCGACGGCGCATCCCCCCGCCAGCATACTGCCAAATCCCATCAGACATGCACCGATCAGATACTGCTCCATCGGTGTGTCTGGGCCAAAGCGTTCAATCTTTATCTCTCGGGTAAGAAGCGCCATAAATCCGGCCCCAACAAACACCCCCGGCACCAGCCCGATACCAAAGCTCAGCGGCAAGGATGCTGTGTTGACCAACCCCATCAGAGTGTCAGTGGAAGGCCCGGTGAATGTGACAGAGGATATCTGGACCGGCTCAAATGACGCCTGCGCTATGAGGTAGGTGACAAGCCAGCCCAACCCAACGGCCAGCCCCACCCCCGATGCAGCAACCAGCTGGCTAAGGGGAAGCCCCGCGCGGCGGGACAAGAAGACCACCACACTTATCGCCAGCAAGGCAAGACCCGCCGCAAAGATCGGTGGCACCCCCCAAAGAACCAACAGATTGCGCGTATCCCCCCCCGATATCAACCAAAGGCCAGCCAGCCCTTCACGCACAGGCATCAACGCCCCGCGCAAGGATGACTGTGCCACCAACGTCAGAACCAGCCCTGTGACAATCGCGCGCAAATTTCCGGTGGCTGACAAGATCAACAACCGGCTGGCACAACCACGCGCCAGGATCATACCGCAGCCAAACATCAGCCCACCAATGATGGCGCCTGACAGGCTGCCGGTACTGGCCAGAGGGCGCGCCTCAGACACATCCAATACCCCCGCCGCCACCAGCGCCTGCACCGAAAACACCGCCGCACCAAAGGCTATCAACCAGATGAAAAGACGTGGGCCAAACACCCCCTCTGACAGCTCAACCGTAGCAGCACGCAGGCAAAACCGTGAGTGCTGTGCGGACATGCCAAAGAGGACACCCACCAGCGCCCCGGCCAGCGCCAGAGTGGTTTCATCACCCAAAGTATCCAGCAAGTATTCCAGCATGCAACGCTCCTGGTGGCACGAGACAGATGGTTATTCCATCGCCTCTTGCACGATGGAGTCCAGCAATGTCTGGACCTCTTGCATGGGACCATCGGGATAAGTCCGGTGGCCGATTTTAACGTCACCATCCTGATCGGTCACGAAGATGCCATAAGGGCAATGCGCGATGTTCATCGCATCTGCCTCCATCACTTTGCGTGACACCACAGCGGAACAAAACAAAAAGACATCGGCGGCGTCAAACAGCTTGGTGTCGCTGCCTACATCGGCGCCGGTACGAGCCAGCATTTCGCCAACATGACTAACGTAGTCAATCACCAGCCCCCGCCCGACAATGGCGCTTTCCACTGCAAAGGTGGCGTCCTCAAAACTTCCGTCAAATGCATGGGTCTGGTGCGTGTCCTGCGCGGCCAAAGGCGCCGCAGCAAGGGTCATAATCCCAGCCAAAATAAGTGCTTTCATGATGATTTCTCCTCTCATGATGTGCAGTCTGGCAGGGTTTTGGGCGGCGGGCCATGATCTGGATCAGGCCCGCCACGTCTTTTGGGTCAGCCAAACATGTCAGCCGTGATCCCTGCATACCAGCCTTCAGATTCCTCAAAAGTGGCCTTGCGCAGATCGCCGCTTTCTCCGGGCTGCGAAATAAAGCCGTCAACCTTGGCAATTTTTTCGTCCGTGGCTTCGTAAGTTGCGCCAACTTTCACACCGTCATCAGTGCCAATCAACGACCAGCAGGTGTTTGAGAATTTGGCCGGAAACACTTTGGAGCCCGTCAGCGCACCGCGTACAGCATTGGCACAAACCTTGGCCTGAGAATTGGCCGAATAGCCGGATTTGGGCATGTCGCCCTGTTGGCTGGCGTCTCCCAGCACATAAACATCGCCGTCAGCTTTGGTGCTCATGTCCGCGCCATTCACCGGTGCCCAGTTGCCATCTGTAACGCCTGCAATCTCGGCGATACGGCCCGCCTTCATGGCCGGAATGACATTGCAGACATCCACAGCAGTTTCTTCGCCGTCAATGGTCAGGGTCATGGCATCCGGGTCAACCGAAACATTGCCGCCGCCAAAATCCTCACCGATCCAGTCGATCATGCCCTCATAGTGATTTGCCCAACCTTCCTGGAACAGACCCATCTTTGAGAATTTGGGCTTGGGATCAGCCACGATGATCTTGGCTGTGGGGTTGGTGTTTTTCAGCACATGCGCCACCATCGAAACCCGCTCATAGGGGCCGGGGGGGCAGCGGAACGGGTTTGGCGGAGCGACCATGGCAAAAGTGCCGCCTTGCGGCATCGCCGCGATCTGTGCTTTCAAAAGCTCGGATTGCGATCCGGCCTTATACGCATGTGGCATGGCGTTTTGTGCCGCCACACTCCAGCCTTCAACAGCGCCATCAACAAAATCAATGCCGGGGCTGAGGATCAACTTGTCGTAGGGCAGTTGCGCGCCACCAGCCAGGGTGACAGTTTTTGCGTCCCGGTCCACATCCACGGCCCAATCATGCACAACATTGACGCCGTATTTTGCAGCGAGCGTGCCATATGTGTGGCCAATGTCATCCAGATCTTTAAAGCCGCCCAAATAGAGATTGGAGAAAAAGCAGGTGAAATACACACGGGAAGGCTCAACCAGCGTGACGTTGACAGCACCTTTGCTGTCTTTTGCAATATAGCGTGCAGCGGTCGCACCGCCTGCCCCGCCACCAATCACAACGACCCGAGGTTTATCATGGCCGTCTGCCAGCACCGCTGGCGCATGGAGGGCCGCGGCGGCGGCGGCTCCGGTTCCTAAAAACGCGCGTCTATTCAGTTTCATCTTCTCTCTCCCTTGTTGTGTTTCTTATTGTAGGTCCTTGAAATAGGCGGCCAGGGCGGCAATCTCCTCGTCTGAGAGGCGCCCTGCCATCATCTGCATCACGGGATGCGGACGTAATTTACGTTTGTAGGCATGCATGGCGATCACAAAGTCTTCTTCCGGCCAAAGTGTAATCGAGGGAATGCCCTCTGCACTGCCATCGGATTGGTGGCACGTCAGGCATTCGCTTGAAAGATATTCGCCATAATCGGGGTCCCCTTTCAGTGCCAGGATCACCGGATCAATATCATGGTCGGTGGCATGTGCGGTGGGTTCTGCTTCGGGCACATCTGAAGGATTGTCGGAATAAATCCTCAGATACGCCAACAGATTGGCCCGATCAGTGGCCTCTTTCATCCCCCGAAAGCTCATCCGGGTTTTGGACACCAAAGCCCGAGGCTTTTCGATATATGCGTCCAGAGTCCTCTCGGTCCAGACAAGCCCATCTGCCCCGGCACGTTGCATGGATTTCGAATAAGAAAACCCTTCATGTGCCGCTGCATTGCGCCCGTACACGCCGTTCAAATGCGGGCCGATCCGGTCTTTCGCACCGACTCCGATCTCGTGACAGCCTTTGCATTTGGCAAATAGCTTTTTACCTGCATCAGCATCCCCAACCGCCTCGGCGCTGCCAAGAGACGCCAAAGAACACCAGATCATTGCCAAAGCAAGGGATGCTGTTCGCACGGCTTACTCTGCAACGCTTTGCAGATAGGCCACGATAGCCGCAAGGTCTCCGTCTTTTTTCAACCCGGCAAAGCTCATCTTTGTGCCTTTGAGGAACTTTTTGGGTTTTGCAAGAAAGGCGGTCAGGTTTTCTTCGTCCCAGATCAATCCCTCTTGGGCAGCCGCCTTCAGGGGATTGGAGTATTTGAACCCTTCGACCATACCCGCCGCGTTGCCCACAACCCCGTTGAGGACAGGCCCCACGCGGTTTTTGGCCCCTTCACCCACCTGGTGGCAAGATTTGCATTTCTTAAAGACCTTTTCGCCTGCTTTGACCAATGCCGGATCAAGAGCGGCCTCGGTTTGCACGTCTTCAATCTCAGCGGCGGTGTCTTCAGTGGCGGCCTCTTCAACTTCGGCCGCTGCCGGGGTGGCGGAGTCATCACCGGCCTCGTCCGGCGTCACATCCAGAACCCGAGCGCGCATAGTGACTTTCACATCATCCTTGCAGTTCTCCATGCAGGGCTCGCCCGTCC
Source organism: Roseovarius sp. UBA3070 (assembly GCA_002366775.1). GTDB lineage: Bacteria > Pseudomonadota > Alphaproteobacteria > Rhodobacterales > Rhodobacteraceae > Roseovarius. The sequence goes on from DFBW01000031.1 coordinate 5,125, forward strand.
ACAGGGCGTATTCTGTGCTGGCCCGGTCATCAATGATGAACCCATCCTGGTTTGGCATCTCCACATCCAGAAAGGTCTCATTGGACAGTACGAAATCATCCTCCACCAGATCGTTGGAATAGAGGATATAGGCAACAATCGCATAGACCTCGTCATTGCTCAGGCTTTGGGCCTCGCCAAAGGGCAT
>DFBW01000031.1:5413-6641 GCA_002366775.1 Roseovarius sp. UBA3070
CAGAGCATCGCCTGATCCCACAGGCAAGCCCGTGCCGTCAGGGCTTACATCCAAATCCCAAGCGCTGATTTCTTCAGGCAGAGCAGCGCGGCCAAGGCCGTACATTTCGGCCAACGCAGGGGTTGCTGTCAACGACAGGGCAACAAGGGCAATCGTCTTAGGAAACTTCAACATTTTCCGCCTCCCCGTTTTCATGCACCCACCAGGTCTGAATGCAGTTATTGTGATAGATCGAATTCAGCCCGCGCACGTCACGCAGCTGGGTTTTGGTTGGCTGAACATATCCTGTTTCATCCATCGCGCGGCTTTGCAGCAGCATGTCAGTGCCATCCCATTCGGTATCCAGATAAAAGCGCGTCAACGCCATCTTTTCCCCTGGCTTGGCCAATCGCGCGGTTTCCCACGTTTTGCCGCCGTCCTTGGACACATCAACCCGCTTGATTGCGCCACGCCCTGACCAGGCCAGACCGGTGATCACCAGTGGGCCTTTGCCATGGGTGATCGGGGCTTGCGGGCTGGGCGAGGTGACGACCGATTTGGCGTCCATTTCCCATGTCCATTTGCGGGCCACGCCGTTGGCTAAAACATCGGTGTACTTAGAGGTCTCTTCGCGGCTTTCCACGGCGGCATTGGTCACTTCAATCCGGCGCAGCCATTTGATCCACATGTTGCCTTCCCAGCCCGGCACAACCAGCCGCACGGGGTATCCATGTTCCTTGCGCAGCGCTTCGCCATTGGCCTTGAAGGCAACCAGCACATCATCCAGCGCCTTGTCCATCGGGATAGAACGCCCGTTGGACGAGGCATCAGCCCCCTCCACATAGACCCACTTGCCTGCGGTGTCGTATCCGGCCTCTTCCAGCAGGGTGCGCAGTGGCACGCCGGTGTATTCCATGTTGTGGATCATACCATGGGTGAACTGCGCACCATTGAGCTGCGCTCCGGCCCATTCCATACCAGTATTGGCGGCGCATTCACAGAAATACACATGATTTTCGCGCGGAAAGCGTTCCAGATCGGCATAGGTGAACACCAGTGGTGTATCCACCAACCCGTTGATCATCAGCCGGTAATCGTCTTTGCGCAGGTCAATCGCCCCGGAATGGTGCCGCTCAAACGCGCAGCCCTGCGGCGTGATGGTACCGTCAAGCGCGTGGATCGGCGTAAAGTTGATCGAGCTGATCGTGTCAGCCGTCAACCATTCCACATTGCGCCGGATCACATCGCC